>DRPV01000118.1 GCA_011330685.1 Desulfobacterales bacterium | reverse complement strand
TCCTGGCGCAGGGTATGATCAAACTTACGGCGATTGGCTATATTAGTAAGACCGTCAAGAGATGATAATTTTTCAAGGGTCAAATTGGCCTCATGCAGACGACGCTGGCTCTCCTCCAGGGCGCAGAAAGCCTCCTCCTTCTGCATATAATTTATGTAGGCCTGGGAATGATAACGGATACGGGCAATTAATTCAATCTTGTCCGGTAATTTAACGATATAATCATTGACCCCAATCTTGAATGCCTCACTCTTAACCTCCGGTTCTTCCTTGGTGGACAGCACGATAATCGGCACCTTGGCGGTCTGTTGATTAACTCGAAAAAATTTAACCATCATCAGACCATTAACCTCCGGCATAATAAGATCCTGGAGAATCAAGGTCGGTTGAATACGGTCAGCAGTCTGAATTGCCTTAGTCGGATCAGCGCAGTAATGAAAATCGATATCACTTTCACCCTCCAGGGCACGGCGTACCGCCTCTGCCACCATGGGCTGGTCATCAATCAGAAGGACGGTAATCCTATACGATTTTAATGTCTGATAATCGTCGGCAGGCGGAGATTTCAGAAACTTATCTTGTTTTTTATTCTTCAAGGTCTGTTGGCTAACAATTGTAGTATCCGGCTGCCGATCTCCTTCATGGGCAGAATCTCGCGGGCGGCATCAATTTCCGCCGCCGCCTTGGGCATTCCATAGACCACCGAGCTTTCCCTGTCCTGAGCGATGGTATAGCCGCCCCTGTTTTTAATCGTCAGCAGGCCGCGTGCCCCGTCACGCCCCATACCGGTGAGCAGAGCGGCGATAATTTTACCCTGCCAGTGAGCAGCGAGGGTCTCGAAAAATACATCCACCGAGGGGTGATAAAAATTTTCCTCAGGTTCAATAGAATAGCTGAAACGCCCCTGCCTCGTCATCTGCAGATGCACATTGGTATTGGGCAGCATAACAACCCCTTTTTGGGGCATATCACCCTCGTTAATCAACTGAACCGGCAGATCGATCTGTTGATTGAGCCAATTAACCAGACCGGGGGTAAATTTTTTATCCATATGTTGAATCACCACCACCGGAACATTACAAGAACAAGGCAAATCCGCCAAAATAGCAGCCAAGGCCGGAGGGCCTCCGGTGGAAGCACCGATAACCACCAGTTGGTCAGCAGCTTCATCTTTCCGTCCCCTCCTGTCCTCTGTAGAGATAAGCTCTAATGGACAATTAATCAAACGGGCGATTATTCTGATCTTATGCAATAAATCAGCCACCTCCCTGCCGTTTCCACTGTCACCAAGCACCGGCGTAGCAACCGCATCCATGGCCCCGGCCCCCATAGCTTCAAAGACTAAAGAGGCATTGTCGTTAACCGAAGAGGTAACAATGAGAATAGCGCAGGGCGTATCCCGCGTTATCCGGCGGGTGGCCTCTACTCCGTCCATAACCGGCATAAGTAAATCCATCAAGATCAAATCGGGGCGTGATTCCCGGCAATTCCGCACCGCCTGAAATCCGTCCTCAGCCATCCACATAACCTCAAGGCTGGGTTCCGCTTCCACAACGCGGCGCAGAACCTCGGCCGCCATCATGGAATCATTAACAATACCTATCTTCAAATAGCTCCCTCATTATTAATATTGATGCTATCGTAAAAAGTCGAAAGATCTAATTCTGCCCCCTAATGATTTCAAGGGGTTACCTATGGTAAAATTGCCAAATGTGGACTTTTTACCAGAGCATCAATATTGACCCTGTTGTTTCAGGCGGGCTCTTCGATATCATCGGCAGCGCCGATTAGATCCTCCACCGCCTCAATAAACCTCTGATTACTGAAACTGCCCTTGGTGAGATAATAATCCGCACCCACGGTCAGACCACGCTGTCTGTCCTCTTCCCGGTCTTTATAAGAGACAATTATCACCGGCAGGTCTTCCAGTTCCGCCTGTTCCCGAATCTGAGACAGCAGCTCAATACCATCCATATTGGGCATATCCACATCGGTAATCACCAGTTGATAATCTTTCTCCCTGACATTATTCCAGGCCTGCAGCCCGTCATCAGCCGTATCTACCAGAAAGCCGTGCCGAGCCAGGATGGTACGTTCCACCTCACGCACCGTGGCTGAATCATCCACGACCAAAACCCTCTTGCGCTGCTTACCGCTTGTCTCACTGCCGCTCTCCACCCGCCGCAAACGATTGCCGGATATCATATGATCCATCGTATTAATCAAGTCCATAACATCCAGGATCAAAATCGGTGTGCCGTCTGGAGCCACCGCCGCGGCGCTGATGCTGCGGAGCTTGCCCAGCCGGTCATTTAAAGACTGCACCACAAGATCACGAATTCCCTGAAGTTCATCGACGATAAGCCCGTAGGGCTTATGCTCGTTCTCCAGAACAATAATGGAGATCGGATCCGCTTCCAGCCCGTTATCATCAAGATCCAAGACCTGCTGGGCGGCAATAATGCCCACCCGTTTTTCATGGGAGATTATATAACGCCGCCCCTCCATGGCCTTAATTTCAGAGCGTTTGAGACGAATCGTGTGATCAATATTAACCAGGGGAACGGCATAAGGTTCATTATTTATTTCGACAATAAGAGCTCGGATAATAGAGAGGGTCAGGGGTAGACAGAGCTCAAAACAGCATCCATAACCTGGGATAGAGGTAAGATCAACGCTGCCCCTGACCTGGGTAATTATATTACGTACCACATCCAGTCCCACACCGCGTCCAGAGGTCTGATTCGGCATTTCCCTGGTGCTGAAATTAGGCAGAAAAACAAATTCCAGCAATTCGGCCTCACTAAGCTCCGCCGCTACCTGTTCTGAAACCAGGCGTTTATCAACAATCCTGCGACGCAGAGCAGGAAGATCAATCCCCCGCCCGTCGTCAGCAATAGTTATATAGAGTCTGCCATGCATATGCCTGGCACTGATACTCACCACCGCCTCAGGAGGTTTAGCCGCCCGCTGCCGCTCCTCAGGGCTTTCAATGCCATGATCCACAGCATTAGTAATGAGGTGGGTAAGCGGGGCCTCTAATTTCTCCAGAATGTCTCTATCCACCATGGTCTCCGCCCCGGTTATCGTAAAGCGGATATTTTTCCCCTGCTTAAGACTCAAATCACGGACGAGACGCGGCAGCCCCCTGGTGCCGTCCGCCAAAGGCTGCATCCGGTTATTCACGACCTCCTGACGCAGACGATGAGAAATAGTCGCGGCGTTTTGCACATGATCGTCAATATCCGTTAGACTGATATTGGCTAAATGAGAGCATAACTTTATCTTATCATGCAGATAGCTGAATGAATCTTCAAGATATTGCGGCATCCCCTGCTCCTGCAGATGTTTACGGATACCGGAAACAGCTGCCCATATTTCCTTTTCCTTCTGCTGCCAGCGCAGGGCATTAGTCAACATTGACGGCAGCCAGTCGGCCTCGATTATGGCCTCTCCAGCCAGATTCATCAACCTGTCCATGCCCTGGGCCGACACCCTTAAACTCTGGGCCTTGCTGGTCGTCTCGTTCTCTTCAGCGCTCTGAATTTGCAATGCGGGTAGCGGCCCGGCAGTGGTTCCGGCGCTCTCGTCTTTTAGACGCTTAATGGAGGCCGCCACTACTGCCCTGTTCCCGGTGAGCCATTGATCGACCTCACCGGCTCGACTGTTGATCAGTGCCTGCAGCAGATCACAGGCCCCCAGCAGAACATCAATGGTGGAATGGGGCATGGAGTTGGAGTTATTCTGTATCCTGACCAGCACATCCTCCATGGCGTGCGTAAGACCGACAATATCATGCAGCTCGATGATACGGGCCGCGCCCTTAATAGAATGAACTGCCCGCATACCCTCAGTCAGTAACAGACTGTCCTGGGGATTACGCTCTAATTTAAGGATATTCTCACTTAGCAGGCTTAGATGCTGACCGGCATCCTGCCTGAAGATATCAAAGAGATCCGCGGACAGGGGCGGCAGCGTTTCCGCCCCCGGCTCAACCGTCTGATTTTCAATATCAGCGGCAGAACTCACCTTCGGCTCTTCCGTCTCCAGCTCTTCGCCAAGATTTTTAATCAACTGACGGATAATATCGTGCCGCTCTTTGACCTTGAGGCGCAGGCTGTCTCCCGGCAGACGGCTTAAAATATTTAATTCATCAACCGCTGCCTCAATAATATTCCAGGGAATCACCGATCCCCATTGTCGTCGAAAAACATTCTCCAGGGCTTGAGTCAACTCAATAATCAGACTAAGATCGATTATCCGGGCGGCACCCTTGACTGAGTGCAATGCCCTTTGCATGGCACTGAAATCAGCCTGAGGATTAGTATTATTCTTCAACAGAGCCAGTTGCTCGTTTAATATCTCACATTGATGGCAGCATTCCATCAGAAAGAGATCAAGGAGCGATATATCGTTTAAGTTCTCAGCGGCGCTCATGCCAGATTCCTGATCAAAATACGAAAAAGCAAAACATCGTCAAGAAGACCTATTTCCTTGTCATCATAATGGAGAATACCCTTTGTATAAACGGCCTTAGAGCCTGATATGGTAATGGGCAGGGGCAAAATATCATCTTGCTCGTATTGTACCGGCCCCAGAACCTCACTCACCGGAAAAACCACACTCCGCCCTCCCTTGACCACCACTACAAGGCGCTCCGGCGAGGCCGCTCTGGGGGGTTGGGAAGCAGGTTCCAAACGCAGTACCCCACCCACGGACACACATATTTCAAGACGACCCCGAACATTAACAATCCCCCTGAATATGCGGCTGCTCTTGTGAGGTATGGAGTGTATGGGGCCCATATTCACCACCTCGTTAATCAGCGAGGCCCGCAGTCCCAGCCATTCATATCCAGCCCTGAATACAAAGGTGGTTTTGCCGTGTTTTAACGGCTTGGCAATTGGCTGCTCATATTCCTCAGTGAGTTGAGCCTGATATTCATCCGGCAGGGGCCGGTCAAGGAGGAGCCGGGCCGCGGCAATAAAATGCGGGCAGTTGCGGCAGAGAAATAACTCCTTTAAACGGTGACAGCGGATTTTTTTATCCGCCCGCTCGCCAATGCGGTTCCAGCAATCATCTATATCACGTTCAGGCATATCTCACTCACTTACCCTTCCCGGCAGACTGATTACGGGCCGTGACCCGCTGAGCCCGCTGTTTAAAAACCCGGTAATTGTTATCATCTCCAAGCCCCTTGTAAAGAAGGGCTAACATGTCAATGGCCTTAACAAGATCAGGATCAAGATATACGGCCTTCTTCAGCATACGAATGGCTAACCGGGGTTCATCCATATCCGCCAGAATCATCCCCATGAGAAAATAGGCCTCCTTATCCGGGCCGTGCCGACGGATATATTGTTCACAACACTCCATGGCCTCCTCATGCTGACCGGTATCGGCCAGATCTCGAACAGCATCTAACTCCGTGAACCATAACGGCTGAACCGGCAGAGGAGGCGGAAAGACCTGCCGGTCACAACTAAGCTGATCAGGTTTACAGTCCGTAGCACTCCGCCTGGTCAGGGCAAAGGCCTTTGGATAGGGTGCCGGAATAAAAACGCTGTCGGCAAAGGCCCCCGGCTCGGCATGACCCGTAAAAATCAGGCCCTCGGGAACCAGCAGTTTATCCAGGATTGACACCACCAGTTTTTGATTATCTTTATCAAGATAAATTAATAAATTACGGCAGAATATAATATCATAGCGATTGTTTAAAATGGGGAGATTGGTATCTAAAATATTAGCCCGCACAAAATTAACCGGATGCCTTATATGTTTGGCAATTACATAACCGGCCTTGGTTTTTTGAAAATATTTCCGCTGAAAAAAATTATTGCGGCCCCGGAAGGAATTACGGCCGTAAATACCCCGGCGGGCCAGACGCAGAGCCCGATAACTGATGTCTATGGCATCAATTTTGAACAACAGACCATTAACCCCGGCCTCCAGCAGGGCAATAGCGATGGAATATGGCTCCTCACCGCTGGCGCAGGGGACGCTTAATATCCTTAGACATGACCCCCGGCCCCTCTTCAACCAATTGCGGGCGTAACGCTGCAGAACCAAAAATGGCGTATTATCCCGAAAGAACCAAGTCTCATTAACAGCTACCTCATCAATTAATTCATTTAACTCTGCCGCGCTGCGGTCGGTCAATTCGTAATACTGCCGTCTCTCTTTTATACCAAGAACCCGCATACGCCTGGCAATCGCGTTGCGGAGAGAATTATGACCCACGGTCTGTAAATCAATCCCCATGGCCCGCCGTAATTTATCCTCCAGAATATTATGACTGCTTTTGGTCATGGCAGCAGATCCAGCCGATCACCAAGAATGGCCAATATCTCCGCCTGGGGATCAAACCACTGCACCAGCTCCCGACCCACGAGATTGGCGTCTAAGTAATGTTTGGCCTTTAATTCTCCAGCCGCGCGCTGGAGACAGGCCTCTAACAATTCATCTGCCGCCACGACCGTTTCGGTGACCTTCTCCGCCAACAGCCCCAGATATCT
This sequence comes from Desulfobacterales bacterium, assembly GCA_011330685.1. Lineage (GTDB taxonomy): Bacteria > Desulfobacterota > Desulfobulbia > Desulfobulbales > VMSU01 > JAADIV01. The sequence continues at coordinate 35,846 of DRPV01000118.1, read as the reverse complement.
CTCCCGGCGGCCCAAAGCCCGCTCATCCTGATAATTAACGACAATAATTCTGCTGCTCAGACCTTGGCAGCAGGGAGAGCCGGCAAAATGCCTTCGCAGATCCAGAACCGGTAGCGGCCGGCCCCGGTAATTTATCAAACCGCTTATCTCTTCGCAACGGGGTGAGGCCTCCTTGAGGCGCAGAAAAGGTAAAATTTCCACCACGGCATGGCAGGAAAGGGCAAAACGCTCTACCCCTATATTGAATAAGACCAGCAGCATTTTCAGGAGACAGACGAATCAGGCGGCGGTGAGCCGCCCTTGAGATTGAATTGTGAGACGCTGTTGCGCAGGGTGTCAGTGGCCATACTTAACTGCTCAATGGCAGAGCTGCTCTGCCCCACCGTCTCGGCGATCTGCTGAGCCGCCTCATTTAACTGCCCAACGGCCTCGCTGATCTGCTTAGCTCCCATAAACTGGGCCTCAATTCCCTCATTCACCGTCTCAATGGGGGGCCGCAGGGCCTCAACCTGACTGATGACTTCAGATATCTGATTGGAGCTTATCTGGATATCGGAGAAACCACGATGAACATTATCGGCAAATTTCTCGATACTCATCACCCCGCTGTTAACTGCCGCCTGCACCTCGTTTACCGTCTGCTCTATATCAAAGGTGGCCACCGCCGTCTGATCGGCCAGCCGCCTTATCTCCGAGGAGACCACCGAGAAACCGGCGCCGTACTCGCCGGCCTTTTCCGCCTCAATGGCGGCGTTTAACGAAAGTAGATTGGTCTGATCGGCAATTTTGTTAATAGTCTTGGTAACCAGAGCGATATTATCGGCCTTATCATTGAGGATGGAGAGCTTGCCGACAATGGAATTCACGGCGTTTTCCATCTTCTTCATGATTCGATTAATATTCTGTACCCGCTTATGACTTTGCGAAGCAGCCATGGTGGTATTGTGTACCATATCCGTGACCTTGGACATGGTATCCATGAGATTCTCCGAGGTGGCGGCAATCTCCGTGGTAGAGGCGGCAATCTCGTTTGAGGTAGCGGCATGCTCGTTAACCGTTGCCTCCTGCTGCTTGGCCGAGGCGGCAATCTCGGTAATGGAGCTTGTCACCTGAATGCCTGACTTTTCAACGGTGGCAATCAAGCTGCCAAGGTCATCCATCGTTTTGTTAAACCCTTTAATCAAGATTCCGAATTCATCATCACCGTCATAGGACAGGCGATGGCTGAAATCACCATTCATCAACCTTTTCACGGCCCTGGCCATCTCAACTAATGGTTTATTAATACTGCTGATAAGCATAAAAATCATAATCCCGGCAATCACGGCCCCAAGGATTAACGACAGAATAAAGACATTACGAGCCCACTGGTAATGGCGCTGGGCCTCTTGATACTGCCTATTCATGGCCGTTAGTCGGTTTTGCGTCAAACTTTCCGTTACCTCGGAATACCGGTCAGCCAATGGAACCAGCACCTTATCCGAGAAAACATCCAGTTTGGCACGATCCTGATCCTGCAGGATAACGGACAGGCGGTCAAGGGCCTGTTTTGAAAGATTGGCCAGCGGAATAAGATCCTTAAGCCAATCAGCATCCGTTATCTTGATTTGCCGCAGAGAACGCCAGCGCTTATTCATCTCGTGAATGCTTTTATTGACCCTTATCAGACATTGATCCCAGCTGATCTGCTTAAAAAGCAGCCGATCAACGGGCCGTACCAGGCCGTTATGCGCGAGAATATCTAAAGCCCGCAGGTCGTTCAAGGGGCTGAGCTCATACTTATAAACCGAGGACAAAACAAGGTTATTGTCCCGCATGCCCTTCAAACCCATGAGTCCGGTACCCAGGGCAAAGCTTAACAAGAGACAGGTAACGATAATAAGACGACTGCTGACACTAATAGATTTAAACATTATAATACCACCTCGTTTTTAATAAAGAACACCGCTGGCCGCTGACGGGAACCAGGCCGCTGCCTCAATTACAAAATTATACGAATAGAAAGAGCGAAAAAGCAAGGAGATATATATTTTTTAGTTGGTACCCGTAATATTGTTGATTATCATGATGAAATTATCAGTTTATGATATGCACATCCATTTGGGGAAAAGGAATACTGATTCCGGCCTCAGTCAAAGCCTGGTAAATGGCAGTCAGAAGTTTATGAGCCGCCTTGCCCTTGTCACGGGGATCATCCACCCAGCAGAGCAGTTCAAAATCAAGAGAGGACGGCCCCATTGACCTGAAACGTACCCGCGATTCAACGCCAGGTGCCTTACTCACCAATGAACTTCTGGCGGCCACCCCCAGCAAAAGTTCTCCCACTACCTCCGGGTTGCTGCCATAGGCCACTCCCACCGGAATTTTTATTCTGAATCTGGGGATAGGGGCGCTCTCATTAATGACTTTGGTATTGGCTAAAATGGAATTAGGAATAGTAATCAGAATATCGTCACGGGTCTTGATGCGGGTTGAGCGCATACCGACCTCCATCACCTCACCCCGCTCACCGCTATCAAGAACGATATAGTCTCCCTCCTTGAATATATTGTCCATGAATATACTTAACCCCCCGAAAAAATTAGCGAGAGAGTCCTTGGCAGCCATAGCCACGGCTATACCCGCGATTCCAGCCGAGGCAAAGAACGGGGTAAGATCCACCTGCCAGACCCCGAGAAGCCAGGCTATCGCGAGAATAATAAGAAAAATCCGCAATATTTTGGTGATAATATTAAAGGCGGTGGCTGGAATCCGGCGGCGCAGCAAGGTCTCCAGCGTTTTCTGGCGCAGGGTAAGCTGAATAATTTTCAGGGCGGTAACCGACCAGATAACCACAATGACAGATTTAGCGGCACCAGGCAGCACTATCTCCCAGGGCGGCGGCAGGGGGGCAATGGAACCAGCGTGCAGAATACCAAGACAGAATACCGTCCAATAAATCGGGCTGTGGATAATCCCTAAAATCTCATCGTCAAATTCCATCTTTGACAATCTAACCAGCCGTCCTAAGACCCGGTTAATAAAGATATCAACGGCCTTGGCCAATAAGGCGTAACAGGCCAGGATAATAAATCTCTTAATTATAATATCATGCTGAGTGAAGACAGGAAGCCAGTCATTTATATTCATTATTTTTTACCTGAATTTAGTAACTTTGAGCCTATGGGCGCAAAACTAAATAAAACTGCCATACTGATTTTATTTCTATGAGTTTAATATTGCCTAAAATGATAATTGTGGCTATTATTGCATAAACGGATTAGTGGGTAAAGGGCTAATCAATAATAAAAACGTAACCGTTTAGCAGAGGCAACAAATTACCCTCAACTCGTAAACTGTAACCGTTCAAATGTGCCCCAGGTTCGTTCGTTTCGGCCTCCGAAGCGTACCCGCTGTACGTGAGGGGGGCGAAACGGACGAAGATGGGGTGCATTTGGACGGTTACATAAAAACGGTACGTAACCAGGAGATAAGCGTTATGTTTGGACTCGGCATGCCGGAATTATTAGTAATCCTGGTCATTATAGTCATAATATTTGGAGCCGGTAAGCTACCAGAGATCGGCTCCGGAATCGGTAAGGGAATCAAAAACTTCAAAGATGCCAGCAAGAAGGACGATAAACCCGAAAAGATAGAAGACAACGAACCAGAACACAAGGCCTGACCTTTTCTCAGGCCAAAAAGATAAGGAGTAAGCTATGTTTGGATTAGGCACACCGGAATTAATTGTTATACTGGGAATCGCCTTTCTGGTATTTGGCGGTAAAAAATTACCTGAGCTCGGCGCCGGATTAGGCAAAGGCATTCGCGCCTTCAAAACCGGACTCAATGACGTGGAAGAAGGCGGCAAAAACGTGCTGGAGGAGAATATCCCCGGCCTCAAAGAGGCTGCCGCTGTCAAAGAAAAGGTTGATAAGGTTAAAGATTTAGGCTCAACCCTCAAGAGCTGATATTTTTTCCATCCGGCCCGGACTCTGGTTTTCTGTAACCGTTCACCAGAGGCAACAAATTACCCTCAACTCGTATAAACTGTAACCGTTCAGGAAAGCGAAGACTCCGGATGTGCCCCAGCTCGGAGTCTTCGCTTACCTCGTTCGTTTCGGCCTCCGAAGCAGGTAAGCGGAGCGAAGCGTAGACTCCGACCCGTTGTACGTGAGGGGGCCGAAACGGACGAAGATGGGGTGCAGGTGGACGGTTACGATTTTCTAAGGGCCTGGGCCGTTAGAGCCAGAAATTTTCGCCGGCTCAGAGGCTTATGGGCATATATAATTCCTTTATTATGACTACCGTTTACCTCTGCGTTATTGCCGGAACATATAATAACCGGTAAATCGTTTCGCATTGTCTTAACCAGAGAGGCGAGTTGACTGCCAACCATCTCCGGCATGGTCAAATCGGTAATAAGGAGATCCCAGGCCGTAATATCAGTCCTCATTGCCTCCCAGGCCTCAAGACCATTTGTAAAGGTCGTGACTCTGTAACCGGCCTGGGTCAGAAACTGCACCGCGAGATCACGAATAGCCTCCTCATCATCCACAAAGACCACCCTTTCCGCCTGTCGGGCGTGTAATTCACTTTCGTCATTCTTTTCCACCAGCAGCTGTTCAGGATCACCGTTAAGAGCCGGTAAATATATATTAAAGGTAGTACCGTGTCCAGGTTCACTATAAACCCCGATCCGGCCATGACAGGACTCGATAATACCATGCACCACGGCCAGCCCCAGTCCGGTGCCTTTGCCCTTCTCCTTAGTTGTAAAATAGGGCTCAAAAATACGCTTTCGAGTTTCCCTGCTCATACCGGGGCCGGTATCAGTTATGGTCAGCACCACATAACGACCGGGCGGTACCTCCTCACCGGCATCATTAACTGGCCGGTCATAATCAACCTCCTTTAAGGATATCGTAAGCGTACCACCGCTGTCGGCCATGGCATAATAAGCATTGGTGCAGATATTCATCATCACCTGATGAATCTGGGTCGGATCAGCCAGTACCATGGCCTCGGTCTGAATATCCTGCCTGATATCAATGGTAGTGGGGATTGAGGCCCGCAATAATTTCAAGGCCTCCTTGACAATTAACGAAATCTGCAGGGGGCTGACCTCTTGGTAATTCTTCCGGCTAAAGGTCAGAATCTGGCGTATCAAACCGATAGCCCGCTTACCGGCCTGCTTGACCTGTTGCAAATGACCATACAGAGGGGTATTTTTTTCAACCTCAAGGATGGCCAGTTCACAATATCCCATTATGGCAGTTAGGATATTATTAAAGTCATGGGCAATGCCGCCGGCCAGGGTACCAATAGCCTCCATTTTCTGGGCCTGCTGTATCTGAAGCTCCAAGGTATGCTTATCTTTAAGGGCATTCATCCTCTCGCTTATATCACGGGCCAGCCCCATAATATAATGGCGCCCACTGTCTTCAAAAACCCCCAGGCGCACCTCCACCGGAAAGGTACTGCCGTCTCGACGTCTATGCCGGCCTTCAACCATTAACGGCTGACCAGGATCAGGCCTGTCCCAAATTTTTTCACCAGCCTGACGGCTGGCTGGATCGGCCTCCACATCAGCCACCGTCATATTCAACAACTCTTCCCTGCTGTAACCAAGACTAAGACAGGCCTGCTGATTAACATCGACAAAACGCCCTTTCATATCATGGAGGAAGAAGGCGTCGACCCCCTGCTCAACCAGAAGGCGGAATCGCCGTTCACTTGTCCGCAGACGCTCGCTGCGTGCGGCAATGGTATCCAGCATGGTGTTAAACGAACGAGCCAGCAGGCCTATCTCATCATCAGCACCAACCACGGCCCGAAGGTCATAATCTCCATCAGCGGCAATCCGGGTGGTGAGGGCGGTTAGTTCCATAGCGGGCCGAGTGATAACCTGGCAAAGTTTACCGGCAATAAGTACGCATATCGTTATCAGCAATACTGATACCAGGGCAAGAGAGATGATTGCCCGAGTCTTAAATATCGCGATGGGGCGCATATTATCCCAAAGCTCTATATGCCCCAGGGCCTTGCCCAGCCGATTAATATCATACCTCACCTTTAGAAAATCGCCCCGCAGCAATGAAGTCTGTTTTAAGGCGCCAAAGGCGGCCAGTCGTTTGCCGTAATTGTCAAAAATAGCGGCCCCGATTATGGATGGCCGATGCCCCAGGGTGGCAAGAATATCCCGCGCGTCTTCCGGAATACCAAAGGACAGAGCGGCCTGACTATTGGCTCCGACAATAGCGGCCTGATTTAAAAGATCGGCCCGATATGCCTGCCGGTAAATGGAGCAAATCTGCCAATAACACAAAAAGGCCACGGCAAGAACAGCGCCGCTGGCAGTTCCGGCAATGATAAAAAACAATTTACTTTTAATAGATCGAAAGACAGGCCGCCGCATTTTATTTGCCCTCCCGGCCAACGATCATGTCGGCATTACGCAAAATCTGGGCGGCGAAGCTCAGTCCGGCCTCCCGAGCCGCAGTCTGGTTAATCTGCCAGCGCAAACGGCCATGCCTGATAACAAGACCAATCATCCCCCCACGCTCCACGAATCCGGGAAGATCGGAAACAGTCAACAATGGCAGTCCCTTGGTTTTATCCAGAATTCGCTTCATATAAGGCCCATCTTTTTTGCTGATAAAAAGAAGGGAACAGAATTTTAAGTCCCGTGATTTGAAATTAGAAGTGAGAAATTTTATTCCCATACTCTGGGAACTGCCTTTGATCGGCTTATTGGCCTCCGGCATCAAAAAGGCACCCATACCTTCAGCATCAAGAACACAGATAGTCAAGCGTTCTCTCTGCTGGCCGGGCCAATGTATAAAGAGAAGTAGATTATAGAGATAGTCCGCCTCCAGCTCCTTAAGACTGTGAGCAGGCGGCTCACTACGGGCCACAACTGCCCCCGGCCAGGGCAGCAGGCAGAGAAACAGCACCAAGGCCATTATTTTTTTAACATTTTTCATATTTTTCATATTGTCCTCAAGCCCAAACAGCCAAACTGCAGGTTGGTACTCCCACAAGACCATTAATACCAATCCGGAGCTGGGGTGCAGCTGAACACTTACAAAAATTATAGCAAAAAAAGATTGGCGGCACAAATGACCGGAATAGAAAAAATATTTGTTAAAAAAATTTGTCTTTTAAAATTCTAATTTATATAATCGTTCTTAGGTACGCATTTCTCCCTTAACTCTATCCATTTCATCTTGAAATCGGTCAACAAGCCAAGACAGAGAATTTAGCTCTTCAACTCTTGCTTGCCAATAAAGAGGGTCACAGTGTCAGGAAACTCAAAAAGTATTTTCTTAAAACAGTGGGGAGAATACCCATTAAAAGAGAGGTCGGACTAATGAAGAAAGGACGAATAACGGCAATTATCATAACCACCTTATTTTTCAGCCTGAGCATGGCTTTCTCTGCCCAGGCCATAATCAAGATCGGCGTTCTGGCCAAACGCGGCGTCCCAAAGGCCATGCAGAAATGGGGTGCCACAGGGGCATACCTCAGCCAAAAATTAGGCGACCGGGTGATTATTATCCCCCTTAAATTTGTAGCCATCGAGCCTATGGTCAAGAATGGCAAAATTGATTTTCTACTCGCTAACTCCGCCTTCTATGTCGATATGGCGAACAAATATCAGGTCAGGGCCATTGCCACCTTGATAAACTCCAGACAGGGTAAGGCCTTAACATCCTTTGGCGGTGTAATTTTCACCACCAAAGACAGCCCCATAAATTCACTGAACGATATCAAAGGTAAAAAATTCATGCTGGTCAAATATTCTTCCTTTGGCGGCGGCCTTATGGCCTGGCGTCTCTTCCTCGATAACGGTATCAACCCCAAGAAGGATTTTGCCTCTTTTATTCAAGGCAACAAACATGACAACGTAGTACTGGCGGTGCAACACGGTATCGTTGACGCAGGTACAGTTCGTACCGATACCCTGGAACGTATGACCGCCGAGGGCAAGATTAAAATGACTAATTTTAAGATTATTCATCAGATAAAAGACGATTTCCCCTTTGTCCACAGTACCCGACTCTATCCCGAATGGCCCATGGCCGCCCTTAAAGCTACACCCAAGGCTCTGGCCGACAAGATGGCGGCGGCCTTAAAGGCCATAACTGCCGGAAGCCCCGCGGCCAAGGCGGCCAAGATTGTGGGCTGGACTAAGGCCGCTGACTACAGCCCGGTAAGTGAGTGCCTGAAGATCATAAAGCATGAGGGGGCCACAACCAATTAAGCCGGCAGAAGCGGTAAATTTGAAAACCAGTTGTAACTATTGAACAAATTACCCTCAACTCGTAAACTGTAACCATTCAGGTAAGCGCAGACTCCGAGATGGGGCGCAGGTGAACGGTTACTTTAACCTATGAGGAAAAACAAGATGGCGGATAGACAGAAAGGCATCACCTTTAAATTTGTACTTATTTCTTCAACTCTGGCCATTATTTTATTAAGCCTCATGACCATGGTTATCATTAATTCGGCCCGCAATTCAGAAAAACATCTTGGCACGGGGTTTGTCAAAATTCTGGGGCACGACCGTGATACGCAGGAAAAATTGGCCCAAAAAGACATAATAGCCAAGGGCAGATCCTTTGCCATGCTGCTTGGCAAAATCGGCTCCACTTTTATCATTGGTTATGATTTTGATTCCCTGCAGCAATTAGCGAAGCACGCAGCCATGGACAAAGACGTGGCCAATGCCTTTTTCACCGACCAGAACAATAAACCCCTGACCAAGGCCTGGCCCATACATCCCGGCATGAAGGAGGTCAAACAACCGATAAAATTTGAAGGGAAACTTGTCGGCCATGTGATAATACGAATGAGCATGGCCAGAATTAATCAAACAAATAAAATTTTAAACAACAACATCACCTCCGAAAAGGCTGATATAATCAAGACCATGGCTGCCTCTACCCGCCAATTGACCATATGGTTCATCGGCCTGGCTCTGGGATTTATTGTCCTGCTCTGCCTGACCATTTATTTTTGCCTCCAGCGTCTGGTAATCAAACCGATAACCACCATCGGCCATGAATTAACCGAAACCACAGTCAGAGTTTCTGATGCCTCCGGAGAATTAAGCGGTTCCAGCCAATCCCTGGCCGATGATTCCTCTGCCCAGGCGGCTTCCCTTGAGGAGGTCTCCGCCTCCATGGAGGAAATCGCCACCATGACCCGCCAGAACTCTGATAACGCCGGGCAATGCGACAGCCTGATGAAGGAGGTAAGCCAGGTAGTAAACAAGGCCAATGAATCCATCATCCGCCAGACCGAATCCATGGCCGCCATCTCCACGGCCAGTGAAGAAACATCTAAAATAATCAAGACAATTGATGAAATAGCCTTTCAGACTAATCTCCTGGCCTTAAACGCTGCCGTTGAGGCGGCCAGAGCCGGTGAGGCGGGGGCAGGATTTGCCGTAGTCGCAGATGAGGTTCGCAGTCTGGCCATGCGTTCCGCCGAGGCGGCTAAAAATACTACTCAGCTTATTGAGGAGACGACAGCTAAAATCAGCGAAGGTAATAAACTGGCAGAGGAGACCAACGAGAATTTTTCAGCGGTTGCCGAGAAAATATCCATGGCCGGCGGCCTGGTAGCTGAAATTTCCACCGCCTCCAGCGAGCAGACCATAGGCTTGAGCCAGGTAAATACGGCAATTAACGAGATAGACCAGGTAACTCAGCGTTCAGCGGCCAATGCAGAGGAGACGGCCAGCGCCGCCGCCGAACTTCTCTCCCTGGCCAGAACTACAACGCAGTATATCAACCGGCTTATGCTCATGCTCACCGGCAGTAATGAAATTGACGATAACAACTCGTCGCATGAGCTCAAACGTCCACCGGTTAAAGCCCCTCTCAATCCCCAAAAATCTCCTGAGATCAAACCATTACCTGCCCCTCGGGTAAAACCCAAAAAGGCGGCCGCGCCGGAACAGGTTATCCCCATGGACGATGACGATGACTTTGAGGATTTTTAATCTTTCAGGCGCCATGTAAATCTACCTGCGATAACAAAATAGTAAAGGTAGTACCGTGCCCCAGTACACTATCCACCACTATTCGGCCCTTATAATTGTTTACTAATCCGTAAACCGTAGACAGCCCCAAGCCGGTTCCACGGCCAACGGCCTTGGTGGTAAAAAAGGGTTCAAATATTTTATCCATTATATCCTGGCTGATACCGCAACCGGTATCTGACACCTTTAAGCAGACATAATTACCCGAGGTCAGATTCTCTTCCTCCGCCTGAGTTTCATCGATTTCCAGACATTTAACATTGATAGTAAAAATACCGCCGCCAGCCATGGCATCCCGAGCGTTAACAGCCAGATTCATCATAATTTGAGTAAAATGAGTTTCATCAACGGCAATCATGGGCTCAACGTCCGGATACTCAAGCTGTAAATCAATATCTTTACCCAGAATCTGCCGCAGCATTTTGCTCATATCCCGCAAAGAATCAAGTAAATTTATATTTTTAGTCGAAGAACTCTGCTGACGGCTGAAGGACAAAAGCTGACGAGTAAGAAGAGAGGCCCTGTTACTGGCCTCATTAATGGCTTTGAGGTTTTCAAAAAGAGGAGTACCCGCCTGGGCCATGGTCATGGTCATTTCGCTATAACCCATAATAATGGTAAGAATATTATTAAAATCATGGGCTATACCGCCGGTAAGACGCCCCACCGCCTCCATCTTCTGGGCCTGCAGAAACTGGCTCTCCAACTCCTTGCTGCGGGTAATATCGCGAACCGTTTCAATTCCGGCAATAATTCGATCCTCACTATCACGTACCGGACTGGCCGAAACCTCCATGTACAGGATAGAACCGTCTTCCAGGGTAACACTGGTCTCACGGCGATAACTGCCGCCATGCTGAAAGACCTTAACTAACAGGCATCCTTCGCAGACCTGGTCGCGGCCATGATAGGCCTTATAACAATATTCCCCGATGTGACGTCCCTGCTTCTTCTGTAAGGCCGAATTCTGGTAAAGAATTCGAAAATTAGTGTCCTGCATGGTGAGACCGTCTCCAAGAGCGCATAGTACCGCCTCTAATTTATTACGTTCCTGAAGCAATTCGCTCTCAATTTGCCGCCAGGCACTGATATCACGGGCAATACCAATCAGGCAGGGCCGACCATTATAAACAAAGTATTTGCCATGAATTTCTACGGGAAAGGAAGTACCATCCTTCCGACGGTGAGAACCGATGTAGTCATAGGTCTGGCCGGGGCTGAGACGGTTAAATAACATCCTTTTCCACTTTTCCATGGAAGACAGGCTCGTCTGGATATCAATTACCCTCAGAGAAGTCAACTCCTCATAGCTATAACCTAATATGTTACAGGCCTTCTGATTAACATGCAGAATGCGGCTGTCATCCGGGTTAACAATATAGATGGCATCATCTAATTCATCAAAAATATCGTTTAATATATGCCGATCAATTTCGCCTAACATATTCCATAGTTATAATTATTTGTAACCATTCAGCAGCACTCCATCTCGGAGTCTTCGCTTTCCTGAACAATTACGGTTTCGAGTTTCAGGTAATTTGTTGCCTTTGCGGAATAATTACCAATCTTTTACGGTAACCATTCAGCTGCACCCCATCTTCGTCCGTTTCGGAGTCTACGCTTACCTGCCCTCCTCACGTACAGGGAGTACAGACTCGGAGGTCAAAACGAACGAACCTGGGGCACATCTGAACGGTTACAGCTCACAGTTTAGGGCAATTCGGTGCCTTAGCTAAATAGATACCTTTTACGATATAATAGCATCTACCGGCATTTTTATCTTTAAAAATAACAGGTACTGATATTTTTTCAAATGGGCGTTAGAAGAAGTAATCAAGGAAGAGAAATCAGAGGCCCGGCTTTATGCTGACCGGCTATGCTGATATTTAAAGGGGGATGAGAATCTGAGCGAGGCAGACTTTTCAGCAGGGCATCAATCTCCTGCTGAACTAATTCAGGGCTGTTATTAGATTCGCTGAGATGAGCCATAACTACATGACGCAGACAACCCGTCCTCAGCTCTTTAACAAAACTGAGGCTGTCATGATTGGCAAGATGACCGCTCTGAGAACGAATACGCTGCTGCAGACTCAGTGGATAATTACCGTTACGCAACATATCCAGATCGTGATTACATTCAAGTACCAGTCCCTGACAGGCCGAGAGATGACGGGCTATCAAGCGGGATATAATCCCGGTATCGGTACAATACCCTAATAGATTATGGCTGTCATTAATCGTAAATCCCACCGGATCGGCAGTATCATGGGAAATGGCAAAGGGGTGAACATCAAAACCAGCGCAGGAAAACGAGGTGCCGGTCTCAAATTCAACCACAGCATGTAAATTCCCCATAATATTACCAGCCGCGGTTAGGGTCGCGGCATTGATAAATACCGGCAGCTTATACTTACGGGACAGCACCCCGACCCCGCTGACATGATCCCGATGCTCATGAGTAACAAGGACAGCCTTTATTATCTCGGGCTTCAGACCCACGCTGTTCAAACGGCGCTCAAGCTCAATGCCGGAGAAGCCGGCATCAATCAGCAGGGCACAGCCGCATGATTCTACCAGGGTGCAATTTCCCTTGCTGCCACTGCCCAGTACACAGAAACGCATACGTAATTACAAGCCGGTATGCCCGAAGCCGCCATCCTGGCGCACACTGTCCGGCAGCTGGTCAACCAGATGAATAACCGCCCGGCAGACCGGAGCCAGAATAAGTTGAGCAATTCGCTCACCACGTTTGACAATAAAATCTTCTTTACCAAGATTAATCAGGGGGATTTTCACCTCTCCCCGGTAATCGGCATCAATGGTACCCGGTGAATTGATAAGGGTAATCCCGTATTTCAGCGCCAGACCGCTACGCGGTCTAACCTGAAGCTCATAACCAGGGGGCAGAGCCACAGCAAAACCGGTGGGCAGTAAGCTTATACTACCGGGCTGAATAGTTAAGGGCTCTGAATTGGCCGCCCGCACATCCATACCAGCGGCCAATTCAGAATGATAACGTGGAGGCTCCAGATCATACCCATGCTTCAACCAGCGTAAATTAACACCTATCAGCTCAGACATAGAAACCTCCTCGGTAAAGGGTAAATTAATTATCCAACAGGGCTTTACGGCTCAAACGAATTTTACCGCGTGAATCAATATCCAGCACCTTGACCCGGACTGATTCGCCCTCTTTTAAGACATCAGTCACCTTCTCGACCCGCCGATTCTCCAGCTCAGAGATATGTACCAGACCGTCAACACCGGGGATAATCTGGACGAAGGCCCCAAAGTCAACGATCTTCACCACCAGTCCGTCATATATCTGACCGATCTCCGGTTCGGCGGTTATGGCCTTGATTTTTTCTTCAACCTGAACAGCCACCTTGGCATCAGGGGCAAAAACCATCACCATACCGCTGTCATCGACATCAATCTTCACCTCAAACTCAGCAGTCAGGGCCTTGATCATCTTGCCGCCGGGGCCGATGAGATCTCTTATCTTATCGGGATTAATCTGAATAGCCACAGCCTTGGGGGCATACTGCGATATATCGGCCCGCGGCTGCTCGAGGGCTTCGGCCATCTTCGCGAGAATATGGATACGCCCGGCCTTGGCCTGCTCCAGGGCCTGGGCCATGATCTCCTTTGATACCCCGTCAATTTTAATATCCATCTGCAGAGCGGCAATACCATCACTGCTGCCGGTTACCTTAAAATCCATATCGCCGAGATGATCTTCGTCACCAAGAATATCGGACAGGATGACAATATCATCCCCCTCCTTGATAAGTCCCATGGCAATACCGGAAACCGGATTTTTCAGGGGGACACCGGCATCCATCAGGGAAAGCGTTCCGCCGCAGACCGTGGCCATGGAAGATGAACCGTTGGACTCCATAATTTCGGAGACCACCCGAATGGTGTAGGGGAATTCTTCGTGGGCAGGCAAAACACCCTTAATGGATCTCCGGGCCAGGTTTCCATGGCCGATATCCCGGCGGCTGGGGCCGCGCATAAAGCGAGCCTCACCAACACAAAATGGCGGAAAATTATAATGCAGGAAAAAGGGCTCGAAATTCATGCCGTAAAGCGATTCAACCCGCTGCTCATCATCACCGCTGCCCAGGGTAGTAGTAACAATGGACTGAGTTTCACCACGGGTGAAAAGGGCCGAACCGTGGGCTCTGGGCAGAATACCGACCTCACAGCTTATGGGCCTTACCTCATCAAAACGCCGGCCGTCAATTCTGGTCTTATCCTTAACAATTGTATCACGCATCATGCTCTTCATGAGATCATGCAATATATCCTTAGCCTCACGAGAACAGACATCCTCATCAGCGGCCAATTCATCAAGAACACGCGTCTGGAGGGCGTAATAAAGATCGTTACGTTCCATTTTATCGGCACAGGTCGTAACCTGCCGCATTTCCTCATGGGCCATAGCATCAATACGCTCCTGGAGGGCCGTATTAACCACCGGGGCGTTAACCTTCATCTTTTCCTTACCCAGAGCGGCCTGGAGTTCATCCTGCATGGTCAGTAGAGGCTGCAAGCCCTCATGACCAAAATAGATGGCATCAAGCACCTCTTGTTCAGAGAGGTAATCCGTTTCACCCTCCACCATTACCACCGCTTTTTTACTGCCGGCGACAATGATGTTCAAGCTGGACTTTTCCAACTGAGAGGCCGTGGGATTTAAAATCAGCTCGCCATCCACCCGTCCTACCCTGACCCCGGCAATGGGGCCTAAGAAGGGAATATTAGAGACCTGGAGGGCGGCAGAGGCCCCGACAATGGCCAGGACATCAGATTCATTTTCTTTGTCCATGGACATTACAGTAGCGATAACCTGAGTCTCATTCATGTAGCCTTTGGCAAACAGGGGACGCAGAGGCCGGTCTATAAAACGACAGGTCAGGGTCTCCTTCTCGCTGGGGCGGCCGATCTCGCGCCGGAAGAAATTGCCGGGGATGCGTCCGACAGCGTAATACTTCTCCTGATATTCAACGGTGAGCGGGAAAAAATCCGCCGACTCCCGAGGTTCCCGCGCCGCAGTAGCAGTAACCAGAACCACGGTACCGCCATAGGTAACCACGACAGAGCCGTTAGCCTGTTTAGCAATTTTACCGGATTCAATGGTCAGGGGGCGGCCATTTAGTTCCATTTCTACTTTTTTATACATTACTTCTCCTTGTTATCCGCCAGCCGACACCACCAATAGACAGACAATACCGCAGCCGGACTCTCATATTTTTATTTGTAACTATTCAGACTAACTAAAGTTACAACTGTTTTGTAATTTATCAAGCAGCCCAAATTGTTAAGGGCAGGTACAGACCGGGGATTCGATTCCCTGTCCGCGACCTGCCCGCAAAAGTCTAATGACCTTAAAGCCGAGATTTACTTCCTGATCCCCAGCTCTTTAATAACAGTCCGATAACGTTCAACATTTTTGCCCTTCAGATAATTCAGAATCCGGCGGCGCTGACCAACTAATTTCAACAAACCACGACGTGAATGATGATCCTTTTTATGGATCTTGAAATGATCGGTGAGATAAGTAATCCGGCCGCTTAAAAGGGCAATTTGCACCTCTGGGGAACCAGTATCATTCTCATTGCTGCCAAATTTGGCAATTATCTCTTTTTTTTGTTCTAATTGTAGTGTCACGTTAGACCTCCATATTTTTTTGTCTTTAATTGTTTTATTATTATCTGCTAATCTGCTACATGGGCCGTGCGGCGGTTTCATGGTCAAATGCCGCCAACACCTCCTCCACACTTTTTATTCCACCCTGCAATATTGTCAAGGCCTCATCGGCATTAACAAGCCTTTCTCCATCCACTGCCTCATTAACGTTGAACGGCCCGTTCACCGTCCTTCTTAAGGCCAGCAAATGAGCTCCACAGCCCAGAGCCTCGCCAATATCAGCCGCCAGGGTGCGGATATACACCCCTTTACCGCAGCGAACTCTGATACAAATCTCAGGCCCGCTGTCCGAGCCGGCATCCAGCCGCAGACGAGGAGGAACCGAATCAACAATCTCCAACTCATTTATCGTCACTAACCGGGGCGGCTTATCAATCTTTATCCCCTTCCGCGCGTAATAATAGAGCGGCCTTCCCTTATGCTTCAAAGCTGAATAGGCTGGCGGCATCTGATAATGCCGACCGACAAAACGGCTTAGACATTGATCTATTACCGATCGCTCAAATTCAGGCACCGGGCGCTCAGAGACAATCCGGCCGGTAAAATCCTGCGTGTCAGTGCTTACCCCAAGACGTAAAATAGCCAGATATTCCTTATCACCGCCCATCAGTTGCGATATGATTCTGGTGGCAGGTCTCCCGGCACAGACAATAAGCAGCCCGGAGGCAAAAGGATCCAGGGTACCGCTATGACCAACCTTTTTTATGCCCAGGGCCTTACGAATATAATGGACAATCTTAAAGGAGGTCGGGCCGCATGGTTTATCAATCAAAAAAACACCAGGCGGCCGCTCCTCAGGGAGTTTAACCGGCATAAGCCCTCAATAACCCTCCACAAGGGGCAATAATTCATTAAAGATCAGGTCACGCACCTCTTTTAAGCTCTCGCCGTTCTTAAATTTACAACCGGCCGCGTTGCGGTGACCGCCGCCATTAAACTTGCGGGCTACCTCTGCCACATCGCAATCGCCCTTGGAGCGCATACTGACGCTGATACCATCCTCGGTTTCCTTGATTAGAGCCACCGCCTGTACCGAAGCCAGCGAACGGGGATAATTAATAAAATTCTCCGTATCAGCCAATTCAGCACCGGTTATTTCAAACATCTTTTTGGTGGCGCTGATAATAGCCAACCGACCTATACTGTATAACTCGAGGGTGGAAAGTACGGCCTGTAATAATTGTAAACGACTTTCCGTATAGTTATCAAAGAGTTTACCGGCCACATCTTCCGGTTTAACCCCTATGCTGACCAATTCACCCGCTATCCGAAAGGTCTCTGCCGTGGTAGAGGCGTATTTGAATGAGCCGGTATCCGCCACAATAGCAGTATAGAGACAATAAGCCGCCTCATAAGAAATTTCGGCCCCTAATTTTCTGGCAAGCTCATATACCATTTCACCCGTTGATGACCGGCCGGATTCAACCCAACGCAGATCACCAAAATTTTTATGGCCGGTATGATGATCAATAACCAAAAAAGGCTTAATTTTCAGTAGATTATCAACCTCACGCCCCAGGCGAAAACGATCACCGCAATCAAGAGCAATGGCGCAGTCTATCTGGCTGTCACAGGGGGGAGTATCAAACAGCTCGGTACAGCGCGGCAAAAATTTATAGAGGTATGAAATCTGTCCCTCGCTATAGAGAATTACCTGCTTTCCCATATCCTGCAGAATATGGCCCAGCCCAAGCTGCGAACCAAGGGCGTCACCATCAGGGAAGGTATGAGTGGCCAGCAGAATGGAACCGGACTCCTCTATAACCCTGGCAATTTCATTCATCTTGTGGGTGGTCATTGGCAATCTCCCTGAAAACCTGATCCATCTCGGCCTGATACATAGCGGCAAGATCATGCTTAAAAACCAGTTTGGGCATGTAACGCAGGCTGATACGTTGAGCCAGCGTACTACGCATAAAACCACGGGCACTTGTCAGGCCGGATAAGACATCCTTAACCTCGTCTTTCTGACAATTAAAAAAAATCACCGCGGCCCGCAAATCAGGACTGACTTCAACCCGGCTCAGGGTTACCGCCCGCAAACGGGGATCACGCGTCTCACGCAGCAAAAGCATGGACAACTCGTTTCGAATAACCTCCGCCACCCGTCCCGGCCGCCGATTAACCCTCCGGCCCAGGTCTGCAATGGCATAATCACTTACCTTTTTATCCTTTCTACCCATTATAAAATCAACTGTTTAAAGGTTAGCGATAATTATAACCAAACCGCCGAGGTGTAAGCGTTTCAGGGACGCCCGTTGCCCACGACCAAAACTCCCGATAATACCTCCGTATATTGGGAGGTATATCGCGTGCAACAGGATGTTCATGGAACGTTTACTAAAGGATGGCTTCAACTTCATCCATAACAAAGGCTTCCATGGTATCGCCGACTTTAATATCATTATAGTTCTCGATGCCTACCCCGCATTCGTAACCGCTTGCAACCTCCTTGGCATCATCTTTAAAACGCCTGAGAGAAGATATATTGCCGGTATAGACCACGACCCCGTCACGCAGCAGACGAACCTTGGCATTACGGGTAATCTTGCCATCAGTAACATAAGAGCCGGCGATAACCCCGATTTTGGGAACACTGAAGATCTGACGAACCTCAAGCGCCCCGATAACCCTCTCTTCGAAGGTGGGATCCAACATGCCGGTCATAGCCTTAGTTATATCATCCACCGCGTGATAAATGACATCATAAAAACGGATGTCGACATTTTCTTTCTTGGCCATCTCCTGCACCTTGGCATTGGGCCGCACATTGAAACCCAGGATAATGGCATCAGAGGCCGAAGCCAGCAGAACATCAGATTCCGTAATCGTACCGGTACCCTCATGAATGATACTGAGCTTAATCTCTTTGGTACTCAATTTCTTCAAGGTCTTGGCAAAGGCCTCCAAGGTTCCCTGAACGTCGGCCCGCAACAGGACACATAACTCTTTCATGGCACCTTCCTGAAGCTTTTCAAAGAGATTCTCAAGGGAGATTTTACTACCCTGAGCCAGATATTTTTCCCGGCTTTTGGTCTGACGCTGACTGCTTATGTTCTTGGCGGTCTTTTCATCCGGCATCACGATGAACTCATCACCGGCACTGGGTACACCGCTTAAACCATGAACCTCAACCGGCATGGATGGGCCGCTCTCCGGCACAGTCTCGCCCTTATCATTAAACATGGAACGAACTTTACCATAAAATTCGCCCACCACGAAGGCGTCTCCATCCCGCAGGGTTCCCTGCTGAATAAGAATGGTGGCGACGGCCCCCAGCCCCTTGTGAAGTTTGGCCTCAACCACCCGGCCGCGGGCCCGGCGTTTTGGATCGGCCTTTAGTTCCAGAATCTCGGACTGGAGTAAAATCTGCTCCAAGAGTTCATTTATACCAATATTTTGTTTAGCCGAAACTTCACAGAAAATAGTGTTCCCACCCCAGTCTTCCGGAACCAGATCATATTCAGCCAGTTCTCTTTTGACCCGCATGGGATCGGCATCATCCTTGTCAATTTTGTTGATGGCCACCACGATGGGCACCTCAGCAGCCTTGGCATGATTAATGGCCTCCTTGGTTTGATCCATCACCCCGTCATCGGCCGCCACCACCAGGACAACAATATCGGTAACCTGCGCCCCCCGGGAACGCATCTCGGTGAACGCGGCATGGCCTGGGGTATCTAAGAAAACCACCTCACCCTGCGGGGAGCGGACATAATGGGCTCCAATATGCTGAGTTATACCGCCGGCCTCACCAGCCGCCACATCTGAATTACGAATGGCATCAAGGATAGAGGTCTTACCGTGATCGACATGCCCCATAACGGTGACCACCGGGGGCCGGGGCAGCATCTCGCCGCCGGCTTCGTTATCCTCAAGATTGAGGATGTTAAGCTCTTCGGTCATGGCCTGTTCCACATCATAACCAAATTCAGCCGCCACCAGAACCGCGGTATCAAGGTCAATGATCTGATTAACGGTGGCCATAACTCCCATCCCCATTAATTTAACAATCAACTCATTGGCCTTGATTCCCATGCGGTGAGCAAGATCACCAATGGAAATGGTATCATAAATCTGGATACGCCGCTTAATGGCCTTGGCCTCTCCGGCCTCACTGCCGCCGCCTCTGGCCATCTTTTTAGCGCCACGACGCTGACGATCGAGCTTCAAAGCCGATGACAACCGTCCACCGGCCATGGCAACATCTTCCATATCCACAACGCCGTAACCCTGCTTACGGCCCCGCTTGGCCTTGGCACCCGGCTCATGGTGAAATTTCACAAACCGTTTTCCTCTTTTTCCCTTGCCCGGCGCTGCATTATGGTCATTACCGGGGCCGCCATTAAAGGGCCGCGCGGCTCCTCCTCCGGAGGCACTCCTGTAAGGGGGCCGGGCCGTCGTCTTGCCGCCCTTGGGTTTGTTCTTCTTCGGCCGCGGCCGTTCTTCCTCAACCGGCAGTTTAATTGCCGCCCGCTTAATAACCCTGGCTAATCCTTTGCGGCTGGCCGCTACCGGTTCCGGCTTTTCTACATGCTGAACCGGGGTAATCTCCTTTGCTTTGGACTCCGCAGTTGTCTCTTCCTCAGCCTTAACAGCTTCCGGCGGCGCGGCCTCACCCTGCTCTGCTGATTCCACCACCGCCACTTCAGGCTCCGGCGCGGCTTCAGTTTCCGATACCGTTACAGCCTCAGACTGCTCAGATGCCGTAACAGCAGGAGACTCTACCTTCAGACCCGCAACCGGAGGCTCTGCATTATCGACCTGCTCCACCGATAATTCAACCACAGCTTCCGCTTCCGGAGGAGCCTTATCTGTTTTGGCCTCAGGCTTGGGAGGGGCGGCCTCGCTGATCTCCGTCTCTGGTTCAACAATGTGAGGCGGCGGCTCTGGAAGCTCAATCTCATCCACTACAGGGGGTTTAACCGCCTTGGTACGCCGCCGGATAATGGTTTTATGACCCTTGGTCAAAATCCTCTTCTCCTGAACCTCGGTATGAGTCGCCGACAGACGTTTCCTGATTTCCGCGGCAGTGGCTTCATCAAGGCTGGAACTATGGGTAGTTACATCATACCCGAAGTCCTTGAGCTTGACCGCCAACAACTTGCTGTCCATCCCAACTTCTCTAGCCAACTCATAAACTCTGACCTTCATTACGCTTAAACTCCCACCTATATATTGTAAACCCGACCCGGTAAATTACCTTATTTCATAACCCCGTCTATTTTCAAGGGCTTGGGGGCCGCGGCAATCTCCGGGCATCTTAACGCCCTGGCCAATTTTTTATGACTTACACATAAACGCCGCCGGCATGACAATGCTCGACACACATAAATCCCGCGGCCATCTGCTCTTTGCTGCTGGTCTTCACACAATCGTCCTTCCCGCCAGATAAAACGGGATAAATCAGGCTTGGCAGCCCGTTTGCCGCAAACAACACACATTCTTCCTGGCACATGCTTGATAATCATGACAGAACGAACAAAAAATTGCAGCGGAGACGGTTATTCCTCTTCCGCTGCAACAGTCTTCTCCGGCACAGCCGCCCCGTCATCTTCAGTATCAACTTTTTCCGCCTCAGGCATTTCTGCCCCGTGACTCTCAGACGCGGCGGCATCCGTCTCTAACTCCTCGACCTCAGCGGTATCCTCAACGCCTGTAGCTTCGGGCTCCGCGACAACATCTTCAGCCCCTGTCTGCTCAGCGGCAAGGGAAACCGCGGCCGCCTCTTTCAGGGCCTCAGCCTCAGGCTCGGTAATCTCAAGCAGAGTCGCGATCTCCCCCGGCTCAGCCAGGCTTAATTCAGTCACGGAATTAATTCCATTCTCATAGAGCAGGTCAGCCTGACGTTTATCAATACCGGCAACAGCGGTCAGCGATTGGTAGTCATCCTCCATGAGCTGTGAATATTTTTCTTCACTCTTAACATCAATTCTCCAGCCCAGAAGTTCCGAGGCCAGACGGACATTCTGACCACCGCGGCCGATGGCCAGGGAAAGCTGGTCATTGGCCACGATCACCATCAGGGTCTTACGCTCCTCATCAACTACCACCATTGAGACCTCGGCCGGAGCCAGGGCGTTTGAAACATATTTGGCCGGATCAGGGCTCCAGGGGACAATATCAATACGTTCACCCTGTAATTCCTGCACCACATTCTGAACTCGTGAGCCTTTCATACCCACACAGGCTCCCACCGGATCAACGTCCGAAGCACTGGAGACCACGGCAATCTTGGCACGATTACCCGGCTCCCTTGCCACCGCTATAATCGAAACAGTGCCCTCAGCCATTTCCGGAACCTCAATGGTAAAGAGCTTAACGATAAAATCTTTATTGGTGCGGCTCAAAATCAACTGAGCGTCACGGGCTGTCTGCTTTACGTCCAGCAGGATCGCTCTGATTCTATCACCCTGTCGGTATGAACGACGCGGCATCTGTTCACTGCGAGGGAGAATAGCGTCCGTCCGGCCAAGATTAACAATAATATTCCCTCGTTCAAAACGCTGCACAATGCCATTGACAATATCGCCCTTGCGGTCTTTAAACATCTCATAGACCACCTCACGCTCGGCATCCTTCATCTTTTGAATAATAACCTGTTTGGCGGATTGAGCGGCAATTCGGCCCAGCTCAGAGACCTCGGTCATCTGACTGCCGATCTCATCGGCCAGCTCCACCTCGGGATCAAGCTGTTGAGCCTCGCTTAAAGCAATCTCCGTCTGTTCATCTTCGACCTGATTAACCACCGTGCGGAATTGGAATAATTCTATTTCCCCGGACTCCTCATTAAACTGGGCCTCCATTTCACGCCGCATGCCGAATTTTTTTTTGGCGGCCGACATAACCGCCTCTTCCAGACCTTCTATCAGCATTTGACGATCAATGCCTTTATCCCTGCTTATCTGATCAATAATTCTTCGTAGATTTGACATCATAGCTGCTTCTCCAACTTGAGCCTTGAAAACTCGAAATACTAATACCGGTATTAAGAGTTATAAATTTATTATTTATGAGTATAGCATGCTGTATCGTACCTAACATCCCAGCCCGATCCCTCAGACACAACAACACATAAGAAGTTAGCGATCGATCTGCATTTTAAAATTCAATTACCAATTTAGCCTTATAGATATCCGTTAGATTGACTGCCAGCTCTTCCCCTTCTACTGTTAACAGCACCTTCTCGTCATCGACCTTTTGAATAATTCCAATAGATGTCAAAGGGCCTTGCCGGCCGGCAAATTTTATTTTAACCTTTTTACCCTGATTACGCATAAAATCACGGCTGGTGGTAAGCGGCCTGGTCAACCCAGGTGACGAAACCTCCAGCTTATAGGCCGAGGTGATTGGATCTTCCACCTCCAGCAAACGGCTTATTTCTCTGCTCACCCTGGCGCAGAGGTCAATATTAACCCCTTCCTCCTGATATATTAAAACCCGCAGGGTCAAGCCCTCCTGCTCATTTCTAAGTGCCAGTTCAACTAACTCAAGCCCGAGATCATCAATAATCGGACTGATCAGGGCCTTAATCCGGTCTGTTCGTGGGTCCATTTTTTTTATATCTTACGCCCTATAAAATAAAAAAAGCGGGTAAAAACCCACTTTCCAGTTTAAGGATCATCAACGAATTACCGCTGTATCCATAAATCTAAAAATCATTTTTAATGCTGTTAAGCTAATACCAATCCACATGAGCCACATTAAAAATGGAGCGGGCAACGAGATTCGAACTCGCGACACCAAGCTTGGGAAGCTTGTACTCTACCAACTGAGCTATGCCCGCCCTGCGCACTTCAACCTAATATTATACAAATAACCTCCAAATTGTCAAGGGTGGCGAATATTATTTTAGAGCTAACAAGGAAATAAATTGACATACTTAGCTGATGAGATTAATATATTTTGCTCTACTTTGCTGATCAAGAAAGCCTACAACAAGGTTTTTTATATTTCTTTATTATTAATATTTGGCATTTTCTAAATGAGCTGACATCACAACCGGTCAGTAGTCATGCCTGTTACTAAACATATCCAAGGACAACACCATGAGCAAAAGAACATTTCAGCCCAGCAACACAAAACGACATCGCACTCACGGCTTCCGGTTACGGATGAGTACAAAAGCGGGACGCACTATTATTAATAACCGCCGGGCCAAGGGCCGTCGGCGCTTATCTGCCTGACAGTTTCCTCCGTTTAATTATTCAGGATTACAATTAATATGCGGCAGCCAGCTCTGCCCCACCGGCCTCTAACAACGAAAACAGCAAAAATAACGAAAAAATGGCAATATGACCATGTGTACCGGCATGGCAGCCGGTTGCGTGCCAATGGATTTAACTTTATTTTCACCCTGAACGAACTTAGCTGTCATCGGCTCGGAATAAGTATAAGCGGGGTCAAATCAGCGGTTAAGAGGAATAGATTAAAACGGCTGATCCGGGAATATTTCAGACTGAATCCAGCCTTTCCCGCCAAAATAGCACTGCTTAATGAGGGGGGGGCTGGGGTTGATTTGGTAATTACGGCCACCAAAAGATTTAACCCTGCTGATCTAAATGATCTCCAGGAAATATTTTCATCCTTTTTATCTTCCAGGAGTAATTGTACTGATGCTCTCAGTCGACAAAAGAGAGAAATAATAACTTAAACAGCGGTAAGTAAAATTGCAGCGTTTTCTTCTATCTCTAATTAGATCTTATCAGATCTTCATTTCTCCTCTATTCCCTCCTCGTTGCCGTTACATTCCGTCCTGTTCGCAGTACGCCATCGAGGCCATAAACCGTTATGGTATATGGCGCGGCGGCTGGCTTGCCATACGGCGTATCTGCCGTTGTCATCCTTTTCATGCCGGGGGCTACGATCCTGTTAAATAATGCTGAAACGCTTATCCTTCGGAGGCTAATCACCCCTTCGAAAGTGGCTTGTCGAAGATAAACCTGCCGCCTCGTCGGGTTTATCATCCCGTTCACAACCTCTGATGTTTTATTAACGCCATGAGAGGCAGACGCAGATCCGTGCCAAACAACAATTATCACGGCTGATACTCAAAAACTTTAAAAAGTAAAATGGAACAATAATGGAAACCAAAAGAGCCTTTATCGCGGTTATCATATCCCTTGTTATCTTGGTAGGCTATCAGTACCTGTTTATGCCCAGCGTCCATCAGCCCCCGGTGCAGCAGCAGAAGCAACAGGCCGTAACTAATGCCCCGAAACTGGCTCAGCCTGCCCCCCAAACTGCGGCTCCTCAACTACCACAACCAGCGGTGGCACCAGCCGCGGCCAATAATACCGCGGCTCCAGCCATGAACGGCCGCGATATTACCGTAAGAACCAGCTTGTACACGGCGGTAATTTCAGAAAACGGCGGCGTTATCAAGAGCTTCACGCTCAATAAATATCGCGAATCCCTGGCCGCTGACTCACCCCAGAAGGAATTAATTAAAACTTCTTCTCCCCGGAATTTACCCTTGAATTTTTATTGGGGACAGGGCGGCAGCATGACCCTCCCCCTCTTTAAGGCCAACCGTCTGCAGATAACCACCTCTCCTAACGGCCAACAGACTCTGACCATGACCGCCACTCTTAAATCGGGGCTTAAAATCAAACGGGTAATGACCTTCAGGGATAGCTCCTATTTAATAGGATTAACTATTACAGTAGAAAACAAGACACTGTCCCCTCTGCGCGGTGCCCCCTATCTGCAATTAATCAACCGTCCATTTGCCCAGGGCAGTGCCAAAACCTCCTTTCTCTTTAACGGCCCGGCCTCATACGTCAATGGCAAGTTAGAAGAGATCAAGGCAAAAACACTCCGCAAAAAGGGCCCCAAAGTTTTTCAGGGTAAGTTAGACTGGGCCGCCTATGAAGGTACCTATTTCATGTGCGGGATCATCCCCCAAACCAAATCTCCCAGCACCGTACAAATGGCCTTAACCGGTAAAGACACCATAATGACTACCGTCAGCGGCAGCTTATCCACCATTACCGCCGGCAGCGACCAGACATATTCCTACGGCCTGTATTTTGGCCCCAAGAAACTGTCAATTCTCAAAAGCGTGGGCTTCAACCTTGACAAGACAGTTAATTTCGGCTGGTTCGATCTTATAGCCAAGCCGACCCTCTATCTCCTAAACTTCCTGGATGGATATGTTCACAATTATGGAGTAGCCATTATCCTGGTTACCATCCTTTTCAAGCTCATTCTCTGGCCCATCTCCCACAAGGGCATGAAATCCATGAAGACCATGCAGAAGATCCAGCCCAAAATGGCCAAGCTGCGGGAGAAATATAAGGATAACAAGGACAAGCTGAACCAGGAGATGATCCTGCTTTACAAGACCTATAAAATTAATCCTCTCGGCGGCTGTCTGCCGATGGTCGTTCAGATCCCGGTATTTTTTGCCCTCTACCGGGTATTACTGCAGACTATTGAATTACGACACGCCCCTTTTATGTTGTGGATAAACGATTTATCGGCCCCGGATCGTCTCTCCATCGGCTTTAATATTCCATACCTGCATGGCATACCGGTACTTACCCTGCTCATGGGAGTCAGCATGTTTGTTCAACAAAAGATGACCCCCACCACCGGCGATCCGACTCAGGCTAAAATTATGCTGTTTCTGCCGGTAGTTTTTACCTTTATGTTTTTAAATTTCGCCTCCGGGCTGGTATTGTACTGGTTTGTAAACAATCTGCTTTCCATTGGTCAACAATACTATATTAACAAATCCATAGATGATTAATTACAGGATTTGCAGATAGACAGCACCCTGCTTCAACAACAGCAAAATGGAATAGAAACAATGACAGTTAAACTGCAATACAGCGGGAAAACAGTGGAGGAGGCAATCGATAAAGCCTGCCGGAATCTTAACGCTGCCCGTGAAGATCTCAATATAAAAGTCATCACCCCCGGCAGTAAGGGCTTTTTGGGCTTTGGTCGTCGTCAAGCTCAAATCACGGCAGCTCCGAAAAATGACGGTAGTGAATCCATAACAGCCCCGCAGGATAAACCCGCCACGACAGAAGCAGACACATCATCCGCAACAACACAGAGACAAACCGGCCGTAAATTTCAAAAAGACCAGAGACCAGCTTATCGCGGCAGCCGTCAGGAGCCCGCCCAACCTGATTCCGCGGAGATAATAGAAATAACCACGGTCATCAAAGAAATAATAGGTCTCATGGGCCTGAAGGCCGAAGTAGAAGCCACTGTGGTCAAGAATCGAATAAAAGCCGTAATTGACGGCCCCGACAACGAACTGATAATTGGCCGGAGAGGCGAAACCATAGATGCCATTCAATATCTTGTCCGCAAAATTATCAGTCACAAATTTCCTCACAAACTTTTCTTTGCCCTTGATGTGGGTAATTACCGCAGCCAACGCCGGGAAGAATTAGAGAAACTGGCCCTGGAGCTGGCGGTAAAGGTTAAGAGCAGTGGTATCACAGAGACCATTGCCGCCATGAACCCCGCTGAGCGCCGTATTGTCCACCTTGCCCTGCAGAATGATCGAGAAATCCGCAGTGTCAGCATGGGTGACGGCCTGTTTAAAAAGATCAGAATTTACGTGCCCTCCAAAAAGGGCGGCAAATCTGCAAAACGCCGATAGAAATCAGCTGCAATGCTTACTGGAATGCGCTTACACCGTAAGTGTTTCAGGAACGTCATGCTGCACGAGTTTACCTTTCTCCCGCCTGTTTACCGAGGCCATCATCCATGCCTTTAAAATTAGATTCAACTATTGCGGCTATTGCTACCCCACCGGGGCTTGGCGGTATTGGTATAATCAGGATAAGCGGGCCGGCCGCCCTCAATATTCTAAAAAAAATCTTTATTCCCAAAAACCCTTCCTGTTCCTTTATCAGCCACCGCCTTTATTATGGCTGGATAAAGGAGCCTGAAACCAACCGCTGCCTCGATGAGGTGCTGGCCGTGTATATGCGGGCGCCGCACACCTACACCAGAGATGAGGTAGTCGAGATCCACGCCCATGGCAGTTTTACCGCTCTCCAGCAGATTATGGCCCTGGTTATAAACAACGGCGCTCGGCTGGCGGATCCCGGTGAATTCACCAAAAACGCCTTTTTAAACGGCCGCCTCGACCTTACCCAGGCCGAAGCAATTATTGATCTTCTGCGGGCCAAAACAAGCCAGGGACTTTCAGCCGCCGTCGCACAATTAGGGGGTGGAGTTGAAAATGAAATCAAAAAAATCAGCGAACAGCTCACCACCATAAAGGCCATGGTGGAAGTAGCGATTGACTTTCCTGACGAAGAGGCGGAAATACTTAATGCCGATGATTTAAGGCGGCAAATAGAACCGGCGCTTAAGGGGCTGGAAGATTTGATCTCAGCTGCCGAACATGGTAAAATTATAAAAGATGGAATTTCCGCCGTAATCATCGGGCGGCCCAACGTGGGGAAATCAAGTCTGTTAAACGCCCTGCTGAGGGAGGATCGGGCCATTGTCACCTCGGTTCCCGGTACCACCAGGGATACAGTTGAGGAGTATCTTGATATATTGGGACTGCCGGTTCACATTGTTGACACGGCGGGTATCCGTGAGGCCAGGGGCGAGGTAGAGGAGATCGGCATTCAGCGCAGCATGGCCAAGCTGACGACGGCCGATCTGGTAATCATGCTCCTTGATGCCGGCAGCCCTCCCCATGCTGACGATGAGCGGCTTTTTGCCAAAGCAGCCGGCAAACCCTTAATCATAGTTATTAACAAAAGCGACATCAAACGACCGGAGATCATCAGGGAGCATTATGCCAGATTCCCTGATACCAACATAGTTACCATCTCGGCCAAAACCGGAGATTCTCTGCCGCAGTTAGAGGGATTGATCTACAAGACCATAACCGGGGATGACTACTCTGCTGAATCCAGGCAGGCCATCCCCAACTTGCGCCACCAGGCGGCAATGACCAAGGCTCTAAAGGCCGGTCGCTCTTTTCTACGGGGCCTGAATAACGAGCTTGCCCCTGATCTCATGGCCATAGACCTGCAGACAGCCCTGGATTATC
This sequence comes from Desulfobacterales bacterium, assembly GCA_011330685.1. GTDB lineage: Bacteria > Desulfobacterota > Desulfobulbia > Desulfobulbales > VMSU01 > JAADIV01. The sequence continues at coordinate 7,062 of DRPV01000118.1, read as the reverse complement.
TTGGTGAGATAGTGGGATACACCACAACGGAAGATATTTTAGATAAGATTTTCAGTGACTTCTGCCTTGGCAAATAAATTTATCATTTTGGGGCTGAATAGACAATTCGTAACTTTAGCGTGATCTCTGAATTAACAATAAACACCTGAATTTGAAATTATAAGTGGTGATTAAGATGGCAACCGCAAAAGGAGCCAATAAGGCTCCTGACCTTGAGCAACAGATAAAATTTCTCCAAGGTATCGACTTTTTTAATAATTTCGATGATCACGAACTGCGCCAGCTCCTTGGGGTCTGTAAAATTTTAAGGGTTAAAGCAGGGCAGTATATCATCAAGGAAGACACCATGGAGCGGGTATTCTACATCCTGCTCAAGGGTGAGGTATCGGTGGTCAAATCCGTGGCCCACAAAAAGCGGCGGGCCGTGGAGTTGACAAGATTAAAGGCCGGGGCCTGTTTTGGTGAAATGTCCATGGTGATGGATATTAAACGTACTGCCGGAGTAATAACCAGGAGCAATAGTTTTATACTGGTTATTAATCCGGAGGTTATAAGTTCGTCCAATGTTTTTCTCCAGCTCAAATTTTATAAACGCTTCTGCGAAATACTTGTGGGCCGACTGATTATTGCCAACGAGCGCCTGGCCGGTCTGGAAAAGGATATTGACCTGCAGAGCCTCAAGGAAATTGATTTACCCGCCGAAGATCAAAAACCTGAAATCACCTCTCAACCAGCCGCGATAAAGAAACAGCCGGCAGGACAATCAGTTACAAGCCAAGCAAGCTACGATGAATTACCGCCGCTGCCCGCCAAAAAAGACCGCATTGTCCGCAGCCGCATGCAGAGGCGCTTGAGTGCCGTTCTTGATCTGCCCTTTAATCCGGCCGTTGCCGCTATTCTGGAGCCTATGTTAAGCGGCAAGGTCGATAATACCAGGGTGCTGGCTGATTATATTCAGCTTGATCCGGTTCTGACCTGCAAAATATTACAGATTGCCAATTCCTCATTCTTCCGGCGGACAGCTCCGGTGGGAACTGTCCCCCATGCTATGATTACGGTGGGAATTCGTCATATTCAGGAATCCATCAACGATATAATTTCACTCGCTGATACCCCCAAGGCCTTCAGCGGCTTTCGCAAGGTCGCCTCTCGATTCTGGCGTCATTCGGTGGTGGTAGCAAGAATAGCCGTGCTGTTGGCCGAGTCTATCCGCGTCTCCAGCCCGGCAGATATATATCTGGCCGGGCTTACACACGATTTGGGTATTATCGGTCTTGATCTCATCGAACCAGCGGTTTATCCCCATATCTCAAATCCATCCTCGGAGATTGCCACCAATTTTCTGAAAGCTGAAACATCCTATATCGGTATTGATCACGGCCAGGCCGGATTCTGGCTCGGGGAGAGCCTTGGTCTGCCGGAGGTCTATCTTAATGTAATGCGTCTGCACCATTCACCAGATATGGCCCGCTCCCACAGCCTGATTATTGCCCTGATTCATTTAGCGGATCTATTCGCCTCCCATCATGGCTGTGGCTTTGAGTTCAGCGATGTTACAACTGATAAGATCACAAAATCATTTGCCTGGATATTAATCCAGGAGAAGCACCGGCCATTTCTGGATGTAAATCTCCCTGATTTTATTGAGCAATTTGACGAGGAATTAAACAAAACCTGGACAAATGTTACCAAGGGCTTAACGTTTTAGGGTGAAGGGCGTATCGCAATACGCCCCTACGGAGGGCGGGAATCAGCCCTTATTGTGAGTTGTGGTATTTTATCTTTTTTCGCCTCTTACCCCGATTACTACTACCTCTAAGGGAATTTGAGCCTTGGCCTTCTGCAGGGCGGACTGAACTACGTTCCTCATATTCTGGCAGCAGGGTACCTCCATGATGGCAATGGTGATTGATTTTATGGCCGCGCCGGCAAATATTTCGCTCAACTTATGAATATAAGACTCGACATCATCAAATTTAGGGCAGCCCATTAATACCACCCGCCCCGGCAGCAGATCCTGGTGAAATCCGGCATAGGCGATGGTGGTACAATCCGCGGCAATCAGCAAATCGGCATTACGCAGAAAGGGGGCATCGGGCGGCACGAGACGTATCTGCACCGGCCAATGGCTCAGAGCCGAACCGCTAATTCCTATGGGCTGATTAGCCTGTTGACATGGGGTCTGGGGTTGAAAACTCTGTAAATTGGCCGATGGACAGCCACTGCCCTTTTTCTCGGAGCGAATTAATTCCTCAACCGCCTCCTCGTCAAAGTCATCGGCCTGCCGTTCCTCAATCTGTAAGGCGCCAGTGGGGCAGCCGGCCAGGCAGGCTCCCAGTCCGTCACAATATTTTTCGGCAATAAGCCGGGCCTTGCCGTCAATAATCCGCAGGGCGCTTTCGGCGCAATCGACAATACACTGGCCGCAGCCATTACATAAATCTTCGTCTATTGTAATAATTTTTCTGGTTATCTTCATCTCATCTCCAGTCCATTGGGGCTTTATGGGATTTTAGCATCGCAAGCCCCGCTATAAGCCTCAAACTAATGAAGCAGTAATGTCACCTTATCTACGGCACCAGGGCCTGACGCACCAGGCGTAAATTTAAATCTTCATCACCGGCCGATCCCTGATGTTCAAGGAGGGCACGAATTTCATTTTTCAATCCTTCATTAGCCCCGAAGTGGGTCATAATACTTTGACTCAGTTCAGCGGCATTGCCGCCCGCGGCCTCGGCCAAGATCACAAAATAAACACTTAAAACAATAACCGCTTTATTACTGCCCTCGTTATCCGCCGCCAGTTCAGCCGCCCGCCGTGCCGCGCGCCCTGCCCGGCCAATGGCCTTAAAATCATCTTTCAGGCGCCTCTTCAGCTCAGCGCCGGTATCGGTAATGAGCTTTTCCTGCTTTTTGGCCAAAAGCTCCGGCGGCAGCTGACCAAGACATTGTTCCGCGTAAGGGCAGTAGGCGGCGCAGCCAAAATCCATCCGGGGATTAAAGACCTCATTGCCGCAATTCTTACAGCGCCGCTTGCTGTCATCCTTAAAGAACTCCAGCATATGGCCGCATTTGGGGCACTTATATTCAAAAACCGCTGCCCCATCCCAAAAACGACTGTCTTGTCCAGGACATTGCATTTATCACTCCTTAAAGGTAACCATTCAGCTGCACTCCATCTTCGTCCGTTTTGCCCTCCTCACGTACAGGGAGTACAGACTCGGAGGTCAAAACGAACAAACCTGGAGCACATCTGAACGGTTACGGTTTCTAGTTTCGGGTAATCTGTTGCCTTTGCTGAATAGTTACCCTTAAAGATAAGCGGCACAGCCCGGCCGGACTGTGCCGCGTTTTAGACAATTTATCAGTTATACCGGGAGACTGACTATCCCAATATAGCCTTCATATCATCAGTTGGATTGGTGATGGGCTTAACCGCGAAATTCTTGACCAGCACATCCAGAACATTGGGGCTGATAAAGGCCGGCAATGTGGGTCCTAAGCGGATATCCTTAATGCCGAGGTGGAAAAGGGTAAGCAGAATTGCCACCGCCTTCTGCTCATACCAGGACAGTACCATGGACAGAGGCAGATCATTTACCCCGCAGTCAAAGGCCTTGGCCAGGGCCACGGCAATCTGAATAGCCGAATAGGCATCGTTACACTGGCCAATATCGAGGAGGCGCGGGATACCACCGATGGTTCCCAGATCCTTGTCAAAGAAGCGGAATTTACCACAGGCCAGGGTCAGGACAAAACAATCCTCCGGCACCTGCTCAACAAACTCCGTATAATAATTACGGCCCGGCTTGGCACCGTCACAACCGGCCACCAGGAAAAAATGCCTGATATCCTTGTTCTTGACCCCCGCCACAATCTTGTCGGCCACCGACAAAACGGTATTTCTGGCAAAACCGGCCATAATTGTTCCCTTATCGGTATCCTCGCTAAAACCGGGCAGTTCCAGAGCCCGGTTAATGGCCGGGGTAAAGTCCTTGTCCGCGATATTGGTAACACCGGGCCAGGCCACCAGACCGGTGGTGAAGATATTGGCCATATATGATTCTTTGGGCTTCTGAATACAGTTGGTGGTCATGATAATGGCGCCGGGGAAGACATCAAATTCCTTATGCTGATTCTGCCAGGCCGTACCGTAATGGCCGCAGAGATGAGCATATTTTTTCAGGCCCGGATAGGCATGACAGGGCAGCATCTCACCATGGGTATAGACATTGATTCCCCGGCCCTCGGTCTGTTTTAAAATATCCTCCAGATCCTTTAAGTCATGACCGGAGACGAGAATAGCCTTGCCCTTTTTGGCCCCAAGGGAAATCTCGGTGGGCTCCGGATGACCATAGGTGCCGGTATTGGCGGCATCTAACAGTTCCATGGCCCGCAGATTGGTGGCCCCGCATTTCAGAACCATGGCCACCCAGTCCTCCAGGCTGATATCATCACGCAGGGTAGCGGCCAGGGCTTCCTCAACAAAGGCGTAAACCGCGTCGTCCTCCTGGCCCAGAATACGGGCGTGATCGGCATAGGCCGCTACCCCTTTAAGTCCGTAAACCAGAATTTCCTTGAGGGAGAGGATATCATCTTCCTCAATTTTCTGACCCTGAGCGTGCCAGTTAACAGCTTCGCCCTGCTTCACCATGCCGTCATGATCGGCGGCCAGAGTCAGGTTAACCGCGGCGGAACTGTTATCCACCTTACCACCGGCCGCGGCGACCTTCTCCTTCATACTCTCACGCAGCTCAACCGCCTTTTTAATCAGGGGGATTAAACGATCATCATCAAAATTCACATTGGTCAAGGTAGAGAATACCGCCTCACAGACAAAGAGATTCAGCTCAGAATCCACCACCCCGACCTCGCGGCCGGCCACAGCATAGACACTCAGCCCCTGGAGGGCGTGAATCAGCAGATCCTGCAGAGCGGCAGTTGAGGGGCCCTTACCGCAGACTCCAACCTTGGTACAACCGATTCCCTTGGCAGTTTGTTCACATTGATTACAAAACATTTTTTTCTCCTCTATGTTTAAATTATGCCCGCTTAAAATAATTAAAATGATTCAACCGGGTATTTTTGTGTCTCAAGCAATCGTTGACACAGGCCAATAAGCATCAAACTTGATTATGAATCTACCGCGAATGACAGATAGAAACATTGACTTAAATCAAGACATGGAAAAAAGAAAAAAAGAAAACGCTCAATAAACCACAGAGGTGAGAAAACACCCTCCGAGGGGCAAGTGTTTCAGGCCTCATCCCATACAGATCCCAATCTCACGGGCGGTTTGCAGTTTATCGTCATCCTTACCAACCAGCTTACGGATTCTGGTGGCCTCCTCCAGGGTAACCTTCTGCATCCCGCCGTTAACCAAAGCCACCATATGACCAAACATACCGGCCTCGGCCATCCGCACTGCCGCCGCCCCGAAACGCAGGGCTAACAGGCGGTCAAAGGTGGTTGGTGAACCACCGCGCTGCAGATGACCAAGCACCAGAGAGCGGACATCCTTATCCGTCCGTTCCCTGATCTGTTGGGCCACCCAGTCGCCAATACCGCCGAGAAGTACCTCCTCTCTGCCGACTTCGCAGCTGCCCTTCTGACAGATGACCTCGGAATCATTGGCTTTAGCCCCCTCGGCCACTACCACAATGGCGTAATGTTTACCATGCAGGTCATTGTCGGCGATTTTCTCACAGACCCTGGTCAGGTCAAAGGGAATCTCCGGAATCAAAATGACATCGGCACAGCCGGAGATCCCTGAATTCAAGGCAATCCAACCCGCTTCCCGCCCCATAACCTCCACCACCATAACCCGGTCATGCGATTTAGCGGTGGAATGGAGTTTGTCAAGGGCCTCGGTGGCAGTGGAAACGGCGGTATCAAAACCAAAGGTCAGCTGAGTGGCATAGAGATCGTTGTCAATGGTCTTGGGAACACCGATCACCGGCATGCCCTTCTCCTCTTGAAAACGACGGGCAATATCAAGACTGCCGTCACCACCCACCGCGATATGACACATAAAACCCATACGGGTAAAATTTTTCATAATCCGGTCCGACATATCACGGATCTCTGTTTCCCCGGCCAGATTTTTCACCGGCATGGCAAAGGGATTACCCTTATTGGTGGAACCAAGAATGGTACCACCCTGGGTTGTAATATCAGTCACGCTCTGCGGGGTCAGCCGTACCAGTTCATCCACGTCGATGAGCCCCCTGTACCCGCACCGACTGCCGTAGACCTCCCACCCCCTTAATTCGGCTGACATAACCACCGCATATATTACCGCGTTAAGCCCGGGAGCGTCACCCCCACCTGTTGAGATAACGAGTTTTTTCATAATTACCACCCATTTGTTATTTTACTCTTCATTTTTTACCGTACCGCTATTGGTGTTATTATGTCACAGCCTGATATTATTTGCCATTTTTTTATACATCCATAGTCATAGTTTGGCAAAATCAGAATAGTGATATTGCCGCAATTGCCCTCGTGGGATGAATGGTTTGATGCCCTCCGTGTTGCCGACGAATTCATGACGGAACAAGTTCACGGTGAAGATATTGGCATTAAAACGCCGAGCATCTTTGGGATTGTGGCTGGAGAGCGGCTGGGAGTAAAACAGGAGGATGGTTCTTTTGAGACGCTTACCCTTCGGAGGCTGGCTTCACTAATCAATCCCCTTTTTTATTGGGAAATAAGGACAGTTCTTCAGGCAGCCATGGGGATGTTTGCTCATATACCGACATGAAGAGTTACTGTCCATGGGCAGTTTTACAGCAAAATTATCCTGCAAAAAATCGACCGCGACCTTGAGAGAGGTACGAGCATAGGCCTTACAGCAACTTGGCCCGGTTAGATCGGTTATCGCCCTTGATACCCTCGTTACAAGCTCCATGGTAAGACGCTGTTCCTTGTCTTTGCCGCATTTTGAACCGGTTAAGACACTTATACAGGCGCCCAGGGCCGGAGCAATACCACAGACTCCAGTGAGACCACAGTACCCGCCATGAGCCTGCTTTCCGGTACGCTTAAAAACCTCTTTAATCT
>DRPV01000117.1 GCA_011330685.1 Desulfobacterales bacterium | reverse complement strand
GCGGTTCCAATGGACAAAGGGGGGGCGTTGTTGTTTATTGACTTATTGTTTACATGAGAAAAAGCCCCTCTAAAAGCACTTGGACAGCATCCGGGGCGTGAGAAAGGAAAAGAAATAAAGAACAGTCAAAACTTAAAGCAATAAAACAACAACGTCCCCTATTATTCTAAAACAACAACGTCCCCTATTATTCTACAAAATATAATTCCGCTAAAATTTGATTAGCCACCAGCAGGGCTCGGAGGCTCAAACGTATATAAGTGTTGTCTATAACAATGAACCCCTGCTCCACTAAGTTGCGCAGGGCGGGGGCCGTAATAATCCAGGGGGTGAGGGACAAAGGGGACGTTGTTATTTTATCGATATTGAATACCGATATAGTTACTAACGCTGCCAAAAACTAAAGATCCAGTAACTGACTAAGGGATATATTTAGAGCTTTTGATATTTTGTATAAATTTGAAAGGGTTACGTTAATTGTGGCACCTGACTCTATTCTTTGAAATTGACGAAGAGAAAGTTCAAAATTTTCCATTTCCTCTTGAGTCAATTTTTTCTCTTTTCTAAGTTGGCGAATTTTTCCTCTCAATTTTTCCGTAAAGATAGCAAACTCATCAAAATAAATACTATTTTTATCAATACCACGCATAAGCCATAAAATGTTGTCGTTTGAGATGAACAAATAATACGACATTTATGGCACTTTTTTTGTTTACAAACCACGACATCAATGGCATGTTCGGTGAGAAAACAACTTGTTTGGGGTGCTTTTATGGTTAGTAAGTCAATTCTTTTTGTGGATGATGAAGAAATTCTGGCAAAACTTGGCAGGAGAATTCTTGAGAAACGGGGATATGAGGTCACTATATTTATCTATAGTGTTGAGGCTCTTAAAAGATTTTGCAAAACCCCATATAAATTTGACCTGGTGATTACGGATTATAATATGCCGCAAATGAACGGGGGGCAACTTGCTATAAAAATTAAAAAAAATCGTAAAAACCTTCCTGTGATTTTAGCCACAGGTTGTAGAGATTTCACAGAAGATAATCTCACCGAATGGGGTATTGATGGCTTGATTGTTAAACCCTACCAGCAGGAAGATATAATTGACCTCGTGCAAAATTTAATAACATCAAATGACGCAGAAACTCTCTAATATGAGTTTATGGGATTAAGCACATTTGGGCCAGAGAATGGGAAAGAAGTAAAAAATAGCGGGCGCAGCTTGGCCGATTAGGTGCCAAATCTTTATCCTTGACAATATTCCCGGCTTTGCTAATTTTAAAAAAATGGTAATTATTCGACAGTGGGGTAAACTTATCAGCAAGTGATTGTAGAAAATGTTACAAAAAATAAAAAAACCAGGGGCGTGTTTGGCGCCGGTAGAACAAAGCCTGGCAAGGATAAAAAATTGACCCCGGCGCGGCATTTATTAATTGTTGATGATGAAGAGGATATGCTTCAGGGGCTGCGGCGGATGGTGGGCCGGGAGTTCAGTGACCTGCGGATATCGGTGGAGAGCAGCGCCAGACAGGCCCTGCGGATTATTGGGGCTGAGGCTGTAAATCTGGTCTTGCTCGATATAAAGATGCCTGAGATGAGTGGTCTTAAATTATTACGGGAGATGCTTAATTTAGACCCCGGTCTCACGGTGGTGATGATTACCGGTTATGGCACGGTGGATATGGCGGTGGAGGCAATGAAGGGCGGGGCCTTTGATTTTTTGACCAAGCCATTTGTCAAGGAGGGGCTGTTCCGGGTTATCCATAATGGTCTGGCCCATAATGACCTGATAAGAGAGAATTATCAACTGCGGCAGCAGGTGGCTGAAGGGGAGCCGCTGTCTGAGTTTGTGGGTGATTCCGTCCCCATGCGTCGGCTGTATAACGCTATACGTACCGCGGCGGAAAGCGATTTTACCGTTCTGGTTCGGGGTGAGTCCGGTACCGGTAAAGAGCTTGTCATGCTGGCTATTCACCGTTTGAGTAAACGCGGGACTAAGCCTTTGGTTATGGTTAATTGTCCGGCCATTCCCGATCATCTGTTAGAGAGTGAGCTCTTTGGTCATCAACGCGGGGCCTTTACCGGTGCTGAAAAAGATCAGCCGGGCCTCTTTGCCCAGGCCGATAAATCCACTCTCTGTCTTGATGAAATCGGTGATATCTCCACCGCGGTGCAGGCTAAATTGCTGCGGGTTCTGCAGGAGCATGAAATCAGACCCCTTGGAGCGTCTCTTTCCAGGGCGCTTGATGTCCGGATTATTGCCGCCACCAATCAAAATCTGGAAAAGCGGATAAAAGCTGGTGAATTTCGGAATGATCTTTTTTACCGCCTGAATGTTGTTATGATCCGTACCCCCTCTCTTAACGAAATTAGAGAAGATATTCCGCTGCTCGCGGATTATTTTACCCATAATGTCTGCCGTGAGCTTGGGATCCCGGTTAAAAGAATGGCGGTGGAAACGGTTGAGAGGCTGATGGTCATGCCCTGGCCCGGCAATGTCAGGGAGCTGCAGAATATGATTCGCACCGCGGTGCTTTTTTGTCCTGACGATATTATCCGTCCTCAGCATCTTACGGCGGAAACCACGGCCTACACCCATGAAACGACGGCAGACTCATCGGGGCTTCTGCCGTATAAGGTGGCCAAGGAGCGTAATGCCTTAAATTTTACCACCTCCTACGTCCATCGTCTTCTCAGAGAAACAGGGGGCAATGTCTCAGGCGCGGCCCGGAAATCAGGGCTTACCAGGGCCGCCCTCCAGAAGATTATCCGCCGCTATAATCTTGATCCCGCTGATTATCGTTCAGCTGCCTTAAAATTACCGCACCAGTAATAGGCCGAGAGATATTCATCATTCTTCGCGCAGATACCATCATCTTTACGAATTGAACTGTAGGCGGAACTTAACGAGGTCAGGCCGTGAAAGACCTCTTCTATGTAGGCTGGAGAATTGCGGAAATAACTACAGTACAGGCAGATTTTTTTGTTATCTTTCGGCATTACTCTTTCCTTTTTTTTCAGTAGCCGGCTCGTTTTCGACAGGGACGGAAGGTCAGCGATCAATTACTCACACCCAATTTCATATACCCTCTAACTGTGAGTGTTTCAGGGGAGCCGCCCTGTGCACGTTCCACCCCGCGATATACCGATGTAGTCGCGGGGTTGGAACGTGCACAGGGTGGTTTTCATGGAGCGCTTACATCATTATTAATGTGACAGGCTTGTCCAGTAATGGGCGAAGACAATTGCCGACAGCACAAAGCCAAGTGAGACATTGATAATAACTCCGGAGGTGAAGGCCCAGAAGGGTTTGGCACCGGTCGAGGCCAGTTCTTTAAAACGGGTGGTGAGGCCGATGCTGAAAAAGCAGAAAATAAAGGCCCAGGTACGCAAGGACTTTATAGGCCCTACAAGCAGAGGTTTTAAAATCTTGTTGTAATCAGCGAGGGTGTAGTTGGTGGTGATCAGGGTCATAATCACGGAGGCGACAAAAAAGCCAAGAACGAATTTGGGAAAACGCCACCAAATCTCGGCTGGATTAGGTCTGCCGCGTCCTTTGCGATCCCAGAAGGTGGTGGAGATAATGGCCATGACAAAGGCCCATATCCCTATCCAGATATCCCGGCCCACGACCTTCATCAGGGTAAAGGCCCAGACCGCGTCTTCCGGGCGGCCGGGAATACCCTTGACGTTGCCGGCCAGATTTCCATATGATTGAGCGGCGGCAAACCCTGCCGCGTCCGCGAACTCGGAGGTGCCGATCCAGGCCCCGGCAACTCCTGTATGGAGGTGCATCATCCTGGAGACTATGGGTAAGAAAAAGATCATGACAATGGCCCAGAGGATAACCATGGTAATGGCTATGGGAGCGTGTTCTTTCTTGGCGGCTACCGCCCCGGCAATGGCGATGGAGCCGGAAACCCCGCACACCGCGCCGCCGGCCCCGAGGGTGGCGCAGAGCCTGCGGTCAAGGCCCAGTTTACGACCGACAAAAAAGATGACGATGAAGGTGGTTACAGCGACAATGGAGGCCTGGCCGATGGCCACCGGCCCGGCCCAGATGATAAGGGTGAAGGGCAGGGTAGCCCCGAGGAGGATGATTCCGGTCTTGATATAATATTCGACCCTGAAACCGGCATCCATCCATTTGGGAAGTCCGATTATATTGGAGATCAGCATGCCAAGAGCCAGGGCGAGGAGAGGGGGCTCTAAGTTATAATAATGGGCCTGATCCCAGGCGCCCACCATGAAAATCAAAATTGAGCAGATATAGACAAAGGTGAAGGAGGGGATGAATTCCCCCAGTTTATAGCCCATGGCCTTCAGGCTGACGGAAAACAGAACCACCCAGAGGATAAACTGGGCAATATACTGGCCGATATGAGTGACAAAATCATTTACCAACTGGTTAACCGTATGCCAGCGGGCCGGATGAATGGCAATCCACTTGATACTGCTGCCGCTGCTGAAAAAGATATAGGCCGCAAAGATAATGCCCAGCGACATCCAGATGGCCCACCAGTCCTCCTTGAGGTAGAGTTCCTTCCACCCCACACTCTTAATGCGTTCTTCTGTCATGGTCATTCCTCCTTTTTTTAACTTTTCTTTTCTGCTTTTCTGCCGGGTGTAGAGCTGTGGCCCTGTTTGGGAATAGAGATTGCAAAAGGCGGGCCATATGATTCAGAGCAGGCGAGATAGGCCTTAAGGCCGCTGATAACGCGGTAATGACTGACAGCTTTAAAATTTACCTGCCTCGGCGGGTATGCAGCGCTGAAATAATTATTGGCCTGTTTAATGGGAGGCCGGTACTGCATACGGGAGGAGGCACCCGCTTCCTGCCGAAGGCGGAAGAGGGCAAATAATTACTGCACCCCTGATGGAGGGCTGATGACAACCTATAAAGATTCCAACGACCGGCATAATTTTGCCTCCATGGGGCTGCAGGCCAGATTTCACCTTGGCCTGGCGGTTATTTTTTTAATTTTCTGCTCCATGATAACCCTTCTCCTCTATCTCTATGAGAAACAGGCCTTAGAGGAGGACGCCCTGAAACAGAGCGAGATGGTCATGATGGCGGTGGAGGCGGTGCGCGGTTACGTCGGCGAGGTTCTGCGGCCGGAAATGTATAAGCTGGCAGGTGCTAAGGCCTTTATTCCCGCGGCGATGTCCTCATCTTATATCAGCCGGATGGTGATGAAGAGGATGCGGGACAAGATGCCCGGTTTTACCTATCGCCGCTCGGCCATTAATGCCAGAAACAGCAATTATGAGGCCGACGCCCTTGAGGTCAAGATGATTAATTTCTTTAAAACCCATCCGCGGCGGAAATGGTGGCGGGGCATAAAAAAGATCAACTCTCAACAGTATTATCTTAATTTTAGGCCAATCCGATTCGGTACCTCCTGTATGCGCTGCCATGGTCTGCCTTCAGCGGCTCCGGCAGCCCTGGTCAGTCTCTATGGCAGCCGCAGGGGGTTTCATCACCAGGAGGGGCGGATAGGCGGGGTGCAGAGTGTGGGGATTCCAGTTGATGTGGGGCTGGTGCGGATTATGCGGGTGGCCTGGACAGTTTTTTTTGTTACTGTTTTGGGGCTGTTTTTTCTCTATGGGGTTATCTTGTTTTTCTTTAACAAGATGATTGTTCATAATTTGCAGGGATTACTGGATATATTGCGTGATAATCTGCGCGATGAGACCGGTAAACAACTCTATGAACAGGCGAAATCCAAGGATGAAATGGGTGAGATGAGCCTGGCCGTGTTGAGTGTGGCCGATCATCTTCATAATACCCACCTCCGGCTGGAGGATTACGCCGAGAATCTGGAAAAAAAGGTGCAGTCACGTACCCTGGCCCTGCGGGAATCCCGCAATGAGCTTCAAAAGCAGGCCGTGAAGAAGGGCCGGGAACTGCGCACCTTAAATGTCATCACCGAGTTAATTACCCAGTCTTCGGACCTTGCGGATATATTGCCTCGTGTCCTCTCGCAGGCCCTCTCGGTAACCTCGGCCCGGGGGGGAGGAATTTATCTCCTTGACCGGGATGCCGGAGCCTTACGCTTGCAATGCCGGGAGAATGCCCCCTCTTTGATTGCGACCATGGATTTTGACTCCTCAATCTGTCTACCCCTGCTGGATGAAAAGAGTTTTGATTTTGATGGATTCCTGGCCCAGGCCATGAATGACAGACAGGATGTCAGTCGGAGCCGGGCGGAGCAGGATATTTTTCATGTGCCAATCTGCTGCCGTCAGCAGGTGCTGGGAGTTATGACCTTTATCGGCCCCGGTATAGGGAATGTGGATGCCGAGATGCTGGAGTTTTTGTTTTCTATTGGTCATCAGATAGGTATTACCATTGAGAGCATCAATAATATAAACCGGCTTCTTCATGGTAAGGAGTTGCTGCAGACGGTCTTTGACGGCATTACCGATGTGGTTATGCTCCTCGACCGCGATAACCGGGTGCAGATGGTAAATAAGTCTTTTTTGACCCGCCACGGCGTCAGCCTGCAGGAGGTGATTAATCAGCCCTTAGAGGGGCTGCAATTATGCGCCCCATGTCCTTTTACGGCTATGCGCCGGGATGTCTTTAAAAAACAGGCCCCGTTGCTGAGACAGGTGACCACCGAGGATGGCGCTATCTATGAAATAAGTCTCTACCCCATTTTCGCGAGTCCCGGTGAGTTACGGAACATGGTCTGTTACGCCAAGGATATTACGGAACAGAAACGGGTTGAGGAGCGCATGCAGCAGACGGAAAAATTAGCCGCTCTCGGACGGCTGGCGGCGGGTGTGGCCCATGAGATAAATAATCCGCTGGGGGTTATTCTCTGTTATACCGATATCCTCATGGCGGAGCCGGATGCCGGGACGGAGCAGCGCGGTGCCGATATCAGGGTTATTGAGAAACATGCCCGTTCATGCCAGAGGATTGTCAGTGATTTGTTGAATTTTTCCAGGGGGCAGAGCAGCGAAAAATCAAATTCGCAGATAAATGATCTTATCCAGGAAGTCATAAGGATGACAGGCGGCCAGTTAAGCAAGAAGGAAATTGAGTTTACGGCCCGCCTTGATCCGTTGGTGCCGGAGTTGTTTATAGATCGAGAGCGCCTGAAACAGGTGTTGCTTAATCTGCTGATGAATGCCGTTGACGCTATTGTGGAGAAAGGGGCTGTTACGGTTTACAGCCGTTATCTGCCCGAAAAATCAAGGGTTGAAGTTATTGTTGACGATGATGGAACCGGGATCAGGGCCGATGTTTTACCGGCTATCTTCGATCCGTTTTTCACTACCAAACCGCCGGGAATGGGTACAGGTTTGGGCTTGGCGGTTAGTTATGGAATTATCGGTGAACATGGCGGTGAAATCAGGGCCGAGAGTGAAGAGGGCCGGGGCAGCAGGTTCATAATTATTCTACCGGTTTCTTCATCTTCTCGGCATCCGAGGCCCTGATGTAGAGCGGCACCGCGTTAAGCGGATCAAGGAACTCATCGGCCTGCCAGCGATGGATGGCCAGGCTGCCGATGGCGGCGGCTCGGGGGAAGAATATTGTCGGATTGGCGAAATTGGCTAAACCCGGTAGTTTGTCTCGCAGCAGGTCGTGGTACAGTACCCCGCCGTCGCCGATAAAAATTACCGGCTCCTTGATTTGGGAGCCTAAGTTATCCGGGGTGATGGCCGCGTATGGGCTTAAACGCCGGCATTCTCCTTCCTGCCGGCGGTAGAAGGCGGTATATACCTGATTTTTGCGGGCATCAATGAGGGGGCATATCAAGATATTGGTCTGGATCTGGGCGGCCAGGCCGTCCAGAGTGGGGATGCCGATTAACTTCTTGTCGGCCGCCATGGCTATGCCCTTGGCCGCGGCCAGGCTGATGCGCAGGCCGGTAAAACTGCCCGGCCCCAGACTGACGGCCACGGCATCAATCGCCGGCCAGTCCAGGCCGCTGTCCTTTAACATTGCCGCGATGCCGCCCATAAGGCGTTTGGAGTGGGTGGCGGCGGTGGTGAGGGATGATTCCGCTACGCACAGACCGGGCGAGACCAGGGCTATACTGCCGCACATCCCGGAATTTTCCAGGGCCATAATAATTGGCTGGCCGGGGGTGGTTATGCCATGCCGAGCCATGTCGTTCCCCTCATTTTTACAACCCTCCTTAAAAGCAACATTCCCCTGAGTATAGCGATCAATTAACTACACCGATGTTCATATCACCCCATAATTGCAAGCGTTTCAGGGCGGTGTTCATGGAATACGCTCTAAGTGTGCCCCAGGAGGCGGATAATATCGTTATAAAAGACAAAGACCATCAGGGCGCCCAATAAGACTATGCCTATTTGCTGAATAACTTCCTGGGCGGAGATGGTCAGGGGCTTTTTGCGGATGGCCTCGATGACGAAAAAGGTTAAATGACCACCGTCCAAGATGGGTAACGGAAAGAGGTTTATTACCCCGAGGTTGATGCTGAGTACGGCCATGAAGGAGAGAAAGCTGTTCCAGCCGGCCTGAAATTGCTGGCCCGCCATATCGGCAATCATGATGGGGCCGCCCATGTCACTGGCCGGAACCACCCGTTGAATAACCTTCACCAGGGTCATAACCGTGAGGTAAATATACGACCAGGTTTGGGTAAGCCCGGCCCGGCAAGCCGTTATAAAGCCCTTTCTTTTATAGACTAAATCCTGCTTCTTGGAGATCCCGAGGAGATAACGCTTGCCCACCACCTCGCCAAAGATATTTTTAATCTCCGAGATTTTGGCTTGCGCCTTGAGCTGGATGGACTGGCTGCCGCGCCGCAGGGTAATAGTGATTGGCGCCCCCTCGCTTTGGCGGATTATTTTGGAGACCTCAGCCCATTTTAAGGTTTGCCGGCCATTAACCCTGATAATTGTGTCCCCTGGTTTAATACCGGCCGCGGCCGCTGGCGAGGAGGCGCTTACTGTGGCGATGGTGGTTCCAGGCAGGGGCTCCGGGATTCCTGCCACGGTATAGATAAAAGAAAAGACTATAAGGGCGAAGAGCAGATTGAACAGGGGCCCGGCCAGTACAACGAGAAAACGATGCCATACCGGGCGGTGGGAGAATGAGCCCCTTAGTTCATCGGGGGCGATGGTCTCGCCGGGCTGCTCTCCGAAGAGCTTAACATAGCCGCCTAACGGCAGGGCGCTTATGAGGTATTCCGTCTCACCCCATTGCCGGGCGATAAGTTTGGGGCCAAAGCCGAGAGAGAATTTCAATACCTTGATTTTTAACAATTTGGCGGTGATAAAGTGGCCAAATTCATGCACAAAGATCAGGACGCCTAATAAAATAATAAATGAAACAATTGAAGTCATGTAGTTTATCTCTCTAAACCGGGTGGGATTGGGGGGCAGGGGACGGGCTGGCCGGATTTTTGTTTTTGTTTAATAGTCAGGGCCTCAACAATTGATTCGGCCTGTAATCTTGCCGCCAGGTCGGTTTCGAGAACGGCGGTTATACTGGACAGCGGCCGAACCGCGGTGAGGCGCATGGTCTCTGCTACGCAGAGAAAAATTTCCGGAAAACGTATTCTGCCATCTAAGAAGGCGTATACTGCTACTTCATTGGCCGCGTTTAAGACTGCCGGCCGGTCGCCGCCTTGCTTTAGAGCCTGATAGGCCAGGGGCAGGGCCGGAAATTTTTTGAAATCAGGCGGCTGAAAGCTGAATTGCTGCTGAAGAAGATTCAGGGCCGGCAGCTCTAATTTGATTCGTTCCGGGTAGCAGAGGGCAAAGGCAATGGGGATCTGCATGTCGGGTACCGCCATCTGGGCCACCACGGAGCCGTCAATAAATTCAACCATGGAATGGACAACACTCTGCGGATGCACCAGCACCTCAATATTGCCTGCCTCCTGATCAAAGAGCCAGCGGGCCTCAATGACCTCGAGGCCTTTATTCATCAGGGTAGCGGAATCAATGCTTATTTTTTTA
This sequence comes from Desulfobacterales bacterium, assembly GCA_011330685.1. GTDB lineage: Bacteria > Desulfobacterota > Desulfobulbia > Desulfobulbales > VMSU01 > JAADIV01. The sequence goes on along the minus strand of DRPV01000117.1, from coordinate 5,567 downwards.
CCCATCTGCCAGTTGGGATGGTTCAGGGCCTGCTCCGGAGTTACCCGCCAGAGATCACCGGCAGCCAATTCCCGGAAGGGGCCGCCGGAGGCGGTGAGAATGATTTTCTTGACATCCTGCCGACGGCCGGCAGTCAGGGCCTGGAATATGGCGTTGTGCTCACTGTCCACCGGCAGCAGGCGGACATGGTGCTTTTCAACTGCCCGCATAACCAGTTCCCCGGCCATAACCAGGGTCTCCTTATTGGCAAGGGCAATATCTTTGCGGGCTTCAATGGCGGCAAAAGTGGGGGTAAGCCCTGCGGCCCCGACAATGGCCGAGACCACCATGTCAACCGCCGGCAGGGTAGCAACCTCAGCGGCTCCCTTGCTGCCCCAGCGTATTTTATCACCCCATTCAGGCGCTAATAACCGGGCGAGCTGCCTGGCCGTCTGTTCATCAAGCACGGAAACAAGCTGGGGCGCAAAGGCCTCAACCTGGCGCCGTAAAAGCTCAATATTACGCCCGGCCGCCAAGCCAAGAACCCGGAAACGGCCGGGATATTGTTTAACCACCTTTAAGACATTGGTACCAATGGAACCGGTGGAGCCGAGGATGGTTAAATGTTTCATTATTGGACGATCCCCAGCTTGATGGCGTAATAAAGAACCGGGGCGGCGGCTAAGATAGAATCAACCCGGTCAAGAATACCGCCGTGACCCGGCAGAACAGCGCCGGAGTCCTTAACCTTGTGTGAGCGTTTGAAGATGGATTCCGTCATGTCACCGCCGACGCCGATAATGGAGAGCAGCAGGCTGACCAATATAAGTTTCAGGATGCTGCTGTCTGGAAAGATAAAAGGGGCGGCTATTATAGTTACGATAACTGCGGCAATGAGGCCGCCCGCCAGACCTTCCCAGGTTTTGCCGGGGCTGATAGCCGGGCAGAGTTTATGACGGCCCAGGAGGGTGCCGGTGAAATAAGCCCCGGTGTCGGAGGCCGTGGTAATGAGGGTCAGCAGAATCAGCCATTGCCGACCGCTGGCCGCGGACATTAATAATACCAGGTGAGCGGCGGTGAGGCTGATAAGGGTTATGCCGCTGATTATTTTCGCCAACTCGGTAAAGTCATTGACCTGATCGCTGTAGATTATGAGGACAAGGGCGGTGGATAAAAATAAGGCCAGCATAAAGGCGGCCTGCATCTGACCGGCCTGGCCGTTAAAGACCCCTATAATGGGCAGAAGCGCTAAAATAAGGAAGGCGGGGCGCTGGCTTGTTGAATTCGGCAGGGCGATGGTAAAAAATTCGTAGAGGGCCATGCAGGCGATAACGAGAATCATGAACCAGAAGAATTTGAATGAACCTAACAGCAGGACTAAGAGCCACAGGGCGCCGAATGTTACACCGGTTATAATCCTGTTTTTCATCATGGATTCCTATGGGGTTATGGCTGTTTCTGAACCTGCTCGCCGGTCTTGCCGAACCGTCTCTGGCGCTGTTGGTAATCGGCAATAGCAGAGATGAGATGGTCACGCCTGAAATTGGGCCACGCGGTTTCGGTGATGTAGATCTCGGCATATGAGGCCTGCCAGAGGAGAAAATTGCTGAGCCTGGATTCACCGCCGGTCCGAATAACCATATCCGGGTCGGGCAGGTCGCTGGTGTAGAGAAAGTCGTTGACAGTATCTTCGTTAATCTCGGCGTCTGACAGCTCACCGGCGAGACATTTCCCGACAATGGCTTTAACCGCCCTGGTTATTTCCTGACGGCTGCCATAGCTTAAGGCCAGATTGAGGATCATACCGTTGTTGGCGGCAGTACAGTTGATGGTGTCAGTCAGTACGTCCCGTACTTCGGCGGGTAATCTTTCCACTTCGCCAATGGCCCGCAGCTGGATATTGTTTTTGGTCAGGTTATCCAGCTCCAGTTTGAGATAGGACTTGAGCAGACCCATGAGTGTCTTTACTTCCAGGGCCGGACGCTGCCAGTTCTCGGAGGAGAAGGCGTAAAGGGTGAGAACTTGAACCCCTAATTCCCGGCCGGCCTTGACGATTTTCTGGACAGATTTAACTCCGGCCTTATGACCTATGGCCCGTGCCAGGCCCTTTCTTTGAGCCCAGCGGCCGTTACCATCCATAATGATGGCGATATGACGGGGGATATGGTCAGGGTCTAAGTGCGGAATGGTCATTGGGATTTTAGACCGCCATAACCTCTTTTTCCTTCTCTGCCATGATGGCGTCAATATCCTTTATGAAACGATCGGTCTCCTTTTGCGCCTTGTCCTGCAGAGAAAAAAGTTCATCTTCGGATATTTCTTTGTCCTTTTTCTGCTTCTTGAAAATATCAATGGTGGTTCGGCGTTCATTTCGGATGGCAATCCGGAAATCCTCACTGATTTTTTTGACCTGTTTAACTAGTTCCTTACGGCGTTCTTCGGTGAGCTGGGGGATGGATATGCGGATGACCTTACCGTCATTAACGGGATTTAAGCCGATATTGGCCTTCATGATGGCCTTCTCAATAATTCCCAGCATCTGGAGATCCCAGGGCTGAATTATAATCAGGCGGCTTTCCGGGATGGTCATGGTGGCCACCTGATTAATGGGCATCTGGCTGCCATATGATTCGACCTTGATACCATCAAAGAGCGACAGCGAGGCGCGGCCGGTACGGATTTTAGTCAGCTCCCGGCGATAGGCCTCCAGCCTGCTGTTCATCTTTTCCGTCATGGTATTGATAAAATCATTCATTACTGTCTCCTTGGATTATGGTGCCAACATTCTGACCGCAAACCGCGTCAGCAATGCTATTCTTAATGTGCAGATTGAATACCATTATCTTAATGTCATTATCCATGGCCAGAGAAATGGCTGTCGAATCCATTACCTTGAGGCGACGTTGTAAGGTCTCGCTGTAACTCAAGGCGTCAAATTTGACTGCCTGTGGGTCTTTAAGAGGGTCGCGGTCGTAGACGCCGTCCACTCTTGTGGCCTTCATTACGACTTCGGCTCCGATCTCTAAGCCGCGCAGAACCGCGGCCGTATCAGTGGTAAAATATGGATTACCGCTGCCGGCGCCAAAAATTACTACCCGGCTGCGGTTTAGATGGTGTTCGGCCCGCTGGCGGGAATAGGACTCACAGACCTGGGGCATGGCGATGCTGGACATAACCCTGGTCTCGATCCCCTGCTTGTTGAAGGCGGCTTCAAGGGCCAGGGCGTTCATAACGGTGGCCAGCATCCCCATATTGTCGGCGGCCACCCGGTTCATGCCCTTGGAGGCCATGGATACGCCGCGGAATATATTACCGGCCCCGATGACAACGCCGATCTGCGCCCCGGTGGCCACTAATTTTTTAATTTCATCTCCCACAAAGCCCAAGGTATCCTGACAGATGCCAAAATCACCTTTACCCATCAGGGATTCGCCGCTGAGTTTTAATAATATCCGTTTATATTTTGCCTTCATCATTGGGGGAGAGGAGTTATGGCCGTTAATTGAGCCTGTCTGAATCTAAGATTATTGACCTACCTGCATGCGGCTGTAGCGCTTTATGGATATATTCTCGCCCATTTTGGCCACCAGTTCGTTTAATTTGTCCTGAATGGTTACATCCGGATCCTTGACGAATTTTTGCTCTAAAAGGCAGACCTCAGAGTAAAATTTGTTCATCTTACCATCAACGATTTTCTCGGCTATATTGGCCGGTTTGCCTGAATCAATCGCCTGCTGGGTGTAGATATCCTTTTCACGTTGAGCGGTATCAGCATCAACCTCCTCGCGGGTGAGAGCCATAGGCTGCACCGCGGCGATATGCATGGCGATATCTTTGGCAAAATTGATAAAATCGTCAGTCTTGGCGACAAAATCAGTCTCACAGCCGATTTCCACCATAACCCCTAATTTACCGCCGGCATGAATATAGGTCTGAATTACGCCCTCACTCGTAGAGCGGCCGGCCCTTTTTGCCGCCACTGCCAGGCCTTTCTGACGCAGAAAATCGACTGCCTTGTCCATATTTCCGTCATTCTCCTGCAGGGCCTTCTTACAATCCATCATGCCGGCGTTTGTCTTGTCGCGCAGCTCTTTTACCATTTGACTTGTAATCTTCACTGAAATTTACCTCTGATTTAATTCTCTTAATATTTGTTAACTGTTCCGCAACACCTTTATTGTAAATAAACAATAAATCGCACTCCGGAGGAAAACCGCCCTCCGAGGTGCAGGCATTTCAGGGTGTTCATGGGGACATCTACCCTTTATTTATGGCGGGTTGTTCGCTGAATAGTTATTTGTGTATATTATTGGGCCGGAGCGGCCTCTGCTGCGGGAGCTTCCTCTTCTGCCGCAACGGCTGCGGCCTTACTCTCCGCCGCCTCTAATTCCGCTCTCGTGGCCTGCTGTTCTTCCGCGTCGGCCCGTTTACTCTTGCCTTCAAGTACGGCATCAGCAATGCGGGAAACGATCAATTTGATGGAACGTATGGCATCATCATTTCCGGGGATAATGTGGGTAATACCATTGGGGTTACAGTTAGTATCTGTGATTGCCGCAACTGGAATACCGAGGCGGTTAGCCTCGCCGACCCCGATGTTTTCACGATAAGGGTCAACAATGAAAATCAGGTCGGGCAGACCTTTCATGTCCTTGATGCCGCCAAGATTTAGCGTCAGCTTGGTCAGTGATTTTTCCATCTTCAAGGCTTCTTTTTTCTTGTATTGATTAATGCTGCCGTCCTCTATCATGGTGGCAATGGTCTTCATGCGGTCAACACTTTTCTTGATGGTCTGAAAATTGGTGAGCATGCCGCCCAGCCAGCGGTTATTGATATAAAACATACCGCAGCGCTCGGCCTCTTCTCTGATTATCTCTCTCGCCTGTTTCTTGGTGCCGACGAAAAGGACATTGCCGCCCTTGGCCACGACCTTAACTACCGCGTCGTAGGCCTGGTTGAACAGGGGCAGGGTTTTGTCGAGATTTATTATGTAAATTTTGTTGCGCGCCCCGAATATATAGGGCTTCATCTTAGGATTCCAGCTCTTGGTCTGATGACCGAAATGCAGGCCCGCAACTAACATTTCCTTCATGGTTAAATGTGACATCTGTACTCCTCCGGTTTTGAAATTTTGGTTAGTCCGCCACCCCTTTGCCAACCCGGATTGTTCGGGCACCAATGGCTTATATCGGGGTGTGTGAATTTAAAAAACGGATACTTTTACCATTTGCTCAATAATTTTGCAAGCTGTAAGCTTATTCTAAATAATTAATTAGCCTGTATTCCATCGGGCTGTAAAAAAAACTTGTAAATATAACAATGGATTGTGCTATTATGGTTTTGTGAAAGAGTGAAATTTTGCGGTGGTGGATGCTGTTTCTTCCGGCATCAGAGGAGGGGGTGGTCTTACTTACCCCGTACTTCGTGAGCGGCCACGATAAAAATAAAAGTAACCATTCAGCTGCACTCCATCTTCGTCCGTTTCGGAGTCTACGCTTACCTGCCCTCCTCACGTACAGGGAGTACAGACTCGGAGGTCAAAACGAACAAACCTGGAGCACATCCGGAGTCTTCGCTTTCCTGAACGG
>DRPV01000116.1 GCA_011330685.1 Desulfobacterales bacterium | reverse complement strand
TTTCAAATAATTAAAGAGGCCTTAAAAAACCTGCGCCAGGCCGGTTATCCCTCTGCTGATAATTTTCTGGCTGTCAGTACCATTATCTGCCAACAGAATATAGCGGAGCTGCCGGAGATGTGGCAATGGCTGCGGAACCGGGATATAGAGCCGTATTTTGAGGTGATAACCCCTCAGGGCAATGCCAAACAGAATAATTGGCTTGAGGTGCCGTCGGCCGAATTAAAGACAATTTTCTCCAAACTGGCCCGGATTGATAAAGAAAAATATGGCCGGGACTGGGAGCCGCAGCCGCCCCTGGCCGGGAATCGCTGCATGCGGCATCAGGTCTCATGCGTAGTGACATCTAACGGTGATGTCATGCCCTGTGTTGGGGTGACCATCGCCATTGGCAATATTCGCCGGCGGGCGCTGGCTGAAATAATAAAAAACAGCGAAGTAATAAATAACCTTAAGAATTTTCGTCAGACCATAAAGGGTGAATGCCGTACCTGTGAGAAGGCTGACGAATGTTACGGCTGCCGGGGGGCGGCCTACCAGCTGACCGGGGATTATCTCGAAGCAGACCCGACCTGCTGGCTTAATTCATCATCCTAAACGTTCGAGAATGGATAGTATCACCATGGCAAAAAAGAAACCGAAAAGAAAGCGGACAAAACAGAGCAAAAAGGATTACAGCACTTACCCTGTTAAGGTGTTGGCCAATATGGCCGAGGGGAAGCTGACTGCCGGATGTTTTGGCCAGGCGGTTGACCTTTATAAGAAACTGCTGAAAAAAGACAGCAGCGGCCTTTATATGTCCGGCATCAACAAGGCCTATACAGGGCGTATTCTGGAGCTTGCCGCCAAATCCATGTATAAAGAGGCCCTGATATTCTACCAAAACATGGTCTCCATGTGCGGGATTGCCGACCACGCATTGCATTTAACCCTTCTTTTCAACTCGGGCCGGTTTGAGCAGGCCCTGAAAATTCTGCCGCTATGCCTGCAAGCCGGATCAACACCGCCAAATAAAGAGATTATGGAGGTTATGGCGGCCTTGCTGCTGTCTAATGATTATCATGATTTGGTGAATCAACTGCCGGCCGAATCTCTCATAAGGGCTCATTATCCCTTTGCCCTTCAGGCACTTGAGGAATTTGAGGCAGGTAATTTTGCCGGGGCCGAAGAAAATATCCGGAAAATTTCCTTTAAATCACCCTATAAAGATTTCAGAATTGTGTTGCAGGTCTTGCTGGCCACGGGTCGTGGCGAAGGGGATAAAGCCTTCGCTCTGGCACGTAAGGTAGCGCCTGAATCACCGTTTTATTCCCTGGCCGCCCCCTGTTCGCTGGAAAAGGACTCCGAGAAGATTGAGGCTCTAAGCAAGGTTAAGGGGACGGAATTTGACTATTACAGCACGGTCTTTAATATTCCGGCGGCAACAGCGGAACTTGTTGCCGGATTACATAAAAACGCGGCCAATCCCCATAAACTTTTTGAATGTCTTATCAAGAACGTATCCGCGGTGGACAGGGACTTGAGCAGGGAGTTGTGCCGTCATATTTTGCCCTATGCCCCCAAAATGATAAAGCGGTTTCAGCAGGAATTTGGGCCGCTTTCCCCCTTTGAAGTCAACCGGATAACGGCTCTGGCCCACGAGGTTGCAGGTGATACCCCGGAGGCCGTGGAAATATGGCATGATGCCCTGGAATCCTGGCCTCAGCAGGGGAAAAAATCGTTGGTGAAAGGTGCCATCTGGCGCCATTTGTTTCACCTGGTGCGGGATATTCCCGATTTTGTAACCGGTTTAAATAAGGTGTCTTTGCTCACCGAGAGCCTGTTCCATGACCCGGATCATAAACCGGCTTATCTGCAGCTTTTTAAATGTTCATTCCCGGTCAGGAGGAACTATTACAAGTTGGTTGAGATGGCCGTCCAACATTTCCCTGATGATGTCGATATACTGCTTGAAGCAATTAAGGCCGCGGTGAGCAAAGGGGCCTTTAAAAAGGCGTCCCGCCTTGCGGCCAGGTTACTGGAGGTTGATCCCCTTAACATTAAGGCCGGCAGCCTGTTAATTGAGGCCCATTTAAGTCATGGCCACAAGCTCTATCGTGCGGGAAAAATTGAGTTGGCCCGCAGGGAATTTAAAAAGGCCGTCAGGGTTGACTGCCGTAATACGGATTCCGCTTTCGCGCTGATTTGCATGGGCCTGTTTACCATGATTACCTCTGATGAGCGGGAGGGGAGGCGGCTTTTCGCTCAGGGCCGGGAACGGGCAGGATCCCGGGCCGCGGCCGCTCTCGGGGCGGCAATTGAGGCCCGGGTATTAAAGGCACCCGCCGCCCTGCGTCAGGAACTGGGTAAAGAATTAAAGGCGGTTAATAAAACGGAACCGGATAGAGATGATATTGCCCAAATTATAACTCTGATTAAAAAAGCGGAGAGAATGGGTACCAATAAGGTCATGCCGGCCGGCAGCATATTAAATGCCTTTATGGCTAATGCGGCCAAACTCAAATATGAAGAGGTCGAATTAAAGGGTTATTGTGATTTCTTCTCCGCCCGCAATGAGTATAAATGGCTCAAACCCTTTGCCGCCGCAGGGGTGACGAGCTATCCCAATAATCCATTTTTTACCTATTATCATGTTCTGGCCCTGACGGCCGGGGGGCGTAATCCGTTGAGCAGAAAATCTGTAATCCGTCTCGAAGAGGCTCAAGATCTGGCTGCGGAGCAGGGGAATTGCGATCTGGAGGATCTGATTGATGATTTATTAGCGGAGAATTATTATGGCGGCGGCTATCCCGGTCGGCAGATGCCCTTTAACCGGGATTTAAGAAGTATGCTTAACAGCCCTGATCTGGATGAAATCATTGATGAGTTTGGCGCTGATTTAGAGCGCATAATAGATGATGAAGTTGAGGACGAAGATGAAGGTGTCCCCTGGGAACCGGAGCGGTCATTTGTGGATATTGATACTGCCGGAGAGGAGAAATCCAAGGGGAAGGGTAAAAACAAAAAACAATTGGATTTATTTTAATGAAGATACCATTCCAGATATTAGGGCTAAACTCTGATGCCGATGATGAGGCCATAAAGAATGCCTATCTGACCGGGGTTAAAAAATATTCCCCGGATCAGCATCCCCGGGAATTTCAGCGCCTGAGAGCGGCTTACGAAATGATTAAAACCCCGGAGGCCCGTTTGTCTTTCCGGCTTTTTGCCGCCTCTCTGCCGGATATGGACGATCTATGTGATATTCTGGCCGTTGCGGCACCAGCGGACAAAACAGGCCCAAGGGCCGGTGTTATGCGCAAAACCTTGCGGGAGAACATGAAAAGGAGGAAGCTGCCGGTGGAGAAAAAAGATGGATGAGATTCGCAAGGACGAGTTGGCTTCCCGCTTTCGGGAATTTCTGGACGAGGCCGATGATCACTCAGTTCCCGCTGAGTCCATTGATTTATTCCGGCTTTTCGCGGAGCTCACCGCCCTGAAAAAGGAAGTTCAGATTGAGTCTCGCCAGTTGAAGGCGGCATTGGATGGTTTTCAGGAGGTATTTGCCCTGTTGGAAAAAAACAACCGGCAGCTGGAGGAAGAGCTGAGGGCCGGGCGCCGGCGCGGGGAGGAGATGTTGAATGCCGGACGTAAGTCTGTGTTTTTGGACTTGTTGGATATTTATGACCGCCTTACCGCCGGCCTCAAAGCCATGCGTAATTTAGAGCCGGCATCGTTTTTGTTTAAATGGTGCGGGAAGGAGCGGGCGGCTTTGGATGCGGTGAAGCAGGGTCAGGAGATGACCCGGCGCCGGGTGCTGGATATCCTGGTTGGTTACGAGGTGCGGCCGATGACGGTTATGGATCGTCCCTTTGACCCCAAAATTATGCGGGCTGTGGGCCGTTTATGGGATAAAGACCGTCAGCCGGGGACGGTGGTTGAGGAAATAAAAAATGGTTTTTGGTGGGGTGAGGCGGTGTTACGGCTGGCTGAAGTAAAAATTAATCAAGAGTCGGGGAAAAATTATGGCTGAAATAATAATCGGTATTGATCTGGGAACCACCAATTCAGAGGTGGCAGTATATAAAGACGGCAGGGTAACGGTGCTTGAGGATAATAATTCCCGCCTAATCCCATCCTTTGTCGGTTTGGATGATAATGGGGAGATTATTGTCGGTGAGGAGGCCAAAAATCAATATCTGGTCTACCCGGAGAGGACGATTAAATCCATTAAACGGAAAATGGGCCAGGATGAAAAGATTGCCATGGGGAAGGAGCAATATCTGCCCCAGGAGCTCTCGGCCATTATTTTAAGAAAGCTGAAACTCATAGCGGAAAATCATCTGAACTGCCCAATTCATAAAGCGGTGATTACGGTACCGGCATATTTTTCCGACGCCCAGCGTCAGGCCACAAGAGAGGCCGGAGAAATCGCCGGGCTTGAAGTGGTGAAAATTATTAACGAACCAACGGCGGCGGCCCTGTCTTATGAAGCTGACACCCAGCGTGATCAGCGGATATTGATCTATGACCTGGGCGGCGGCACCTTTGATGTTTCCGTGGTGCAGATTGCGGGCGGTGTTGTGGAGGTGATTGCCAGTCACGGTAATAACCATCTCGGCGGTGACGACTTTGACCAAAAGATTGTGGAAGCCATTATTGACCATCTCAGGGATGAGCATAATTTTGATGGTACCCTTTCCGCCCAGGCCATGGCCCGTATTGAACAGGCGGCGGAGAATGCCAAAAAGGTTTTGTCTGATAATCCCTTTGCTCCCCTTGCCGAAGAATATCTCTGTGAAATTAAAGGAGTACCGGTGCATCTGAAGATGGACCTGGCGCGGGTGGACTATGAAGAAATGATTCTCCCCTATATCGACGAGACCCTGGACGCGGTGCATACGGCCTTAAAGAGCGCTGAGCTTGCCGCCTCTCATATTGATGAGGTGCTGCTGGTGGGCGGCTCCACCAGAACCCCTCTCGTGGCGAGAAGGTTAGAGGAAAAATTTGGTTTTACCCCGCGTTGTGACATGAACCCCGATCTCTGCGTGGCCATGGGTGCCGCCATGCAGGCTGCCATGATTAAGGGCGATGAGGTTCATGCCGCCCTGGTTGATATTACCCCCTATACCTTCGGCACCAGGGCCTACCATGAAGATGAGAACGGCCCGATGCTCCATTATTTTGTCCCCATTATCAAGAAAAACACCCCGGTTCCCGTTCGTAAGAGCGAGGTTTTTTATACGATGTATGAAAATCAGCAGGAGGTTGAGGTCGGGATCTATCAGGGAGAAAATGAGGACGCCAGGGAAAATGTAAAGATAGGCGAGTTTATGATTCAGGGCTTGAGCCGGGCACCGGCCGGAAATGAGATCATAACCACCTTTGAACTGGACAGGAATGGTATTCTCCACGTAACCTCAAAGGAAAAAAAGACAGGGATGCAGAAGAAGATTACCATTGATAATGCCATGTCCAGGTTTGATGAGGCGGAACTGACTGCGGCCAGGGAGAGAATCGCGGATATCTTCACCGGTGACGCCCCTGAGGCCGGTACCGGTGATGGCAGTCCGGTATCCGCCGGGGTGGAGTCTGTCAAGGCCATGGCGGTTGTTGAGAAGGCGGAGAGCCTGTTTGAGCGGGCTGAACCGGATGACTGTGAGGACATGATCAGCCTTATCGAGGCCATAAAAGAGGCCGAAAACACCGGTGACAAGGCGGCGTTATCAGCGGCGGTGGATGAATTATCCGAGATTATTTTTTTCCTCGAAGGCTGACTATGGAACGCTGCCCCGTATGTCGCGCCCGGTTGCGGGAAGAGGTGCAATTGTGCCGGCGCTGCGGCTCGGATATATCGCTGCTTTACGAGATTGAGCGGCAGGCCGAACAGCTCATCGCCGCCGCCGTACAGGCCTGGGCCGCCGCTGACCCGCAATCTGCCGTGCGGCTTGCCCGCCGTAGTCTGTCCCTGAAGGATAATGCCGGGGTCAGAGTTATATTACGGTTCCTGGAACAATCCGAAGGAACAATTGATTGAAGGATAACCGGCAACAGGCATTTTCCCCTACGTCAGGTTTTTGTGCTGATATCAGTGCTTGTGGTAGTGTAAGACCGGGCGGAATGACGCTCTGGCGGTGAAGGCCGGTGTTGCCCGTTATGGCTTATTTGTGTATGCTCAGGCCTAACGAGTGTTAACCTCTATAATATCCGGGTCAAATGTTAAATTAATAATTGAAAAATTGGAGTAATTACTGGTGCATTTTCCCAAGTTTTGGCATTATGACTTATTGGGTAATTTATTTCTTTTGCGAAAAATAATATGGCAGAAAAAACTGGTAACGTCATTAGGGATATGAGTAAATGAGTAATAGTCATAAGCCGTGGAATTAGAAACAATCCCAAATAGCAATGAAACAGCTGAAGAAGCTTTTCCGTTAAGGAAAAATGTCCGTGATATTTTTGTGCAGTTTGTGAAGAGTGAGACCTTTTCTGCTCGAGCAGCAAATGTCCTCTTGAAAAACTGTTTTTCCCTTGAGGAATTTATTTCTCTAACAGAAAGAGAACTATTCAGTTTTCCGAATTGCGGCAGAAAGACAGCCCTGGAAATTTTAAGGTTTCTCGCTGAAAATTGCTCAGGAGATGAGTTTAAGCCGCCGCCCTCGTTAGAGGAACAACTAACTGCTCTGCCGCAAAAATCATCTATTGATTTGCTTCCCCTTTTTTCCTCTAAGCATTTACCAGGATTTACATCAGAACAGCTTCATCCCGGATTCCACGGTAATTTAAAAAATAAAGACCTTGCCCTTTCAGTGCGTGCCACAGGTATATTGGAGAAAATGCACTTGGATACTATTGGCGAAGTCATGCTCACGCCAGCTTCTGCCCTTCTCAAACAGAAAAATTTCGGGACAAAATGTCTCTGGGAATTACAGGATGCGGTTCGTGAGGTATGTAACAATGGAGTGCAACAGGAAAAACTTGTGTTACCTCCCACCGAACATTCCCTACCCAGTCTGCCGTTGTACTCCAACCAAAGATTTAGAGGCATGACCGTTGCGGATTTACATCAGAATTTCCGTGCGTTAACGAGGCTTTCCGATTTGATAATTTCCAGTCGTACATCTAAGGTGTTGACGGATCTTGGAATGGCAACAATTGGTGAGGTGATGCTGTTTCCGGGGAATGAACTCTTACGTGCCAAGAATTTTGGCCATAAAAGCTTAAAAGAATTAAGAGAAATTGTTCGTGATCTATGTCTGTCTGAAAGGAAAGAAAATGGTGAACTTATTGATTTATCGAGCTATCAGGCCATGGTTAAACACTTTGTGAGCCGCTGTATAAAACGTCATAGAGACCAAATGCTTTTTGTACAGCGATTTTGCTTTGTCGAAGGTTCCCAGCCCACCTTGGAGGAACTTGGTCAGGAATTTGGTATTACGAGAGAACGTGTGCGCCAGATTCTCAAAAAAGGGCTTAACAAATTGCGTATAAAGGCCAACTCGGATAAGTTACGTTCCTTCTGGCAGCAGCTGGACAATCTTGTTGTACAAGGAGGCGGTTTGATCAGGTTAGGGAGGTTGTCCACGGTTCTGCAAGCGCATTATAAATGGCCAAGCCCGCCTTTTCCTCCAGCCTTGGGGCAGCTTCTCCTTCTTAAAGAGCCGGGTGCCGTTTTAAAGCAGGCCAATGATATTTGGGAAGTCCCGTGTTCTTGTCTGAGTTGCAAGTTGCCAGGGGAACAGTTGCAGAAGTTAGACTTTGAAACAACAGAATCCTTTCATATTCAGGTTGTGGCCTCCCGGCTATGTGATGACTGCCGGAATCGATGCCATACCGGCAAGCCGATTACGACCTTTTATCGTGCTTTTATTGAGCGTTTGATAGAAAATGATGACTGCCATCTAATGTTGCATAGCGACTTGTTACTTCCCTATGAACGCTGGAGGGAGAGGTATTGTGGTAAATTGGAGGAGGTTACCTGCCAAGTCTTGGCAAGTCATGGTAAGCCCATGCATTTCCGGGATATTGCCAATGCCGTCCGGCAAGTGAATGTAAACTTTGATAATCTTACAGATAATAATATTCACGCGGCGGTGATGCGCTACGACTCCATTGAGATTATAAATCGTGGTGTTTATGGCCTGAAAAAATGGGGTTTGGGAGGTTATCGGTCGGTTTCCTCCGCCATTGAACAACTGATTGATGAAAGGGGGCTACCGCAGAGGAAAAGAGATATTGTCACGGCATTGGGCCAAGAGTTCTCGGAACAAAATATCAACGCTTCAATAACTGTTGCAACAAGGTTTACTAACATTGGCGAGAGCTTTTACGACCGGCCGCAGAACTGGCGGCAACGGACGTGCAAAAACTTGA
>DRPV01000115.1 GCA_011330685.1 Desulfobacterales bacterium | reverse complement strand
TTCGGCCCTGGGAGATTATCTGATCTTCGGAGGCCTTATAAAGGCCGTTGAAAAATACAGCGATGCCAGATGTATTGTTATCCACCGCGGTAATTTGAATGTTTCTTTATGGCCCTACGGAGATTATCGTGACAGATTCTTCAGTATATTCTCCGCCAGAGAATTGATATTTTTTTTTCGTACGCTACACCAATACAAAAAGCAGGGGTACGAAATTTTCGGTATCCAGATGTTTCCCGGCTCTTTGCAGGGGTTCTTCCTGTTTTCATTTCTGAAGGCATTCAAGCTGCTTAATTTTCGTGTTGATTTCAACCTTGTAAACGCGGATATAATCACTCCCCCGCGAGGCAGCTATATTTATGATATACATCTGAACCAAGCCGCTACCCTGACAGCCGCCGTCTTTCCGGATCAGGCGTATCAACTCACCCTGCCCCTGCGCTTAAACCAGCCCCCCAAACCGCTGGAACCTTCCCCTCCGGCAGTAGCTATTCATCCTTGGAGCCGACGGGGAGATACCGCCCCCTTCACCTGGAACAAGGAACAATGGGCTGAACTCATCTCCTTTATTGTCAAGAGCCAGAACCTCAGGGTTTTAGTCTTTGGCAGGGACAGTGGTTTTAATGATTTTCAAAATTATCTTACGAAAAAACTCGGCCACCATGCCAACAAAATAGTATTTTATCCATCCGCCAATGTCCATGAACTGATTAATTCCGTTCAGCAGGCAAACCTGATTATTTGTCCTAACACCTCCGTAGCCCATATAGGTAAAGCCCTGGACAAAAAAATGATTATTCTTTCCGGACCGTCACTGGAATACTGGACTCCCAGAGGGAAGGATATCCACATTGTCAGGGACATTGAGGCCACTTTCCCCGGCAATGACCGCCCCATCAACGATCCCCGTTTCCCCAGTATCCGAAGAATACCCGTAGCCACCATCTGCCGGATAATAGAAAATATACAACTAACCTGTACGCGGGAGACTTAACCCCTACATGATAAAAATAAAATTGGACAATAAGATAAGCAAATTACAGCAGATATTGTCTCTCCTGTTAAGGATAACCAATAAATTATTTCTTATTTTCATGGAATGGCTAAGCCTGACCTTCCGGAACTGGAAAAAACTTGATTGGGATAACCTAGATCATAAATCAATTCTGATCATCAGACATGGCGGTATTGGGGATATTCTTTTCATTTCACCATTCATCAAAAAAATCAAATCAAAATCTCCAACAACCAGTATTACCTTTATGACCCGAATCAATTACCATGAACTGACAAAACATATTGAATATATAGACAAAACAATAAATCATGCCTGGCCCAATTTGTTTGCTCTATTCGCCAATGATTACATTCTGTTTCTCGATAACAGTATAGAAAAAGATCCTGATGCTGAAAAGAAAAATGTCTATGATCTATTCGCTGAGAAATATTTTTTTCAGAATCTGACGGATGCTGAAAAACGGCCGGTCTTATCCGCTCCCCCCAATATCCTGGAGCTTCCCCACATCCAGGATGCCGAAATAATTATTGGTTTACAGCTAAAATCCGGAAGCCCCATAAGAACACCGTCCCAGGCCTTCTGGCTTCGGACTATTTCCGAACTGTTGCAAGTTTTTCCCAATGCCCTCATTATACTTATTGCGGAACATCGAGAAGAATCATCATCACAGATTTTGCTGGAGAAAATTCATAATCTCCACCCCCTGTCCATGATATGCAATTTCGCCGCATACTCACGCAGTATTAATGATCTCACCAGTCTGATCTACATGCTTGATTTGGTCATTGCCCCTGATTCATCGGTGGTACATATAGCCGCCGCCTTTCAGACTCCGGCCATAGGCATTTATGGCCCCTTTCCAGGAGCCCTCCGCACGAAATATTATCCCGACAACATAACCATTGATGCCCCGGTGCCCTGTGGACCATGCTTCACCCACGGACACGCTCCCTGCAAAAAACTTCATAATGACGGCCGCTCCAGCGCCTGTTTTGATCAGATATCATCAGCGGATATCAACAAAGCAGCCAAAATTTTACTGTCAAACAAACGCCACCCATATTATTCTTATCTGCGTTACTCTCCTTCCACCGTCAGCGAAACGGCCAGGCACCGCCGTACAATTCTCCAAATCATTCACGACACAACCGGCTATGACCTGCGACTGAGCTGCGGCCTGGATCTTGGCTGTGGTGGCGACCCCATCGTACCGGAAGCTGTCTGCCTTGACCTGCCCGCTCCATATACCCGATGCGGGCGGAACCCCATCCATTTTAAGGGAAACGCTATAAATTTATCCTGGTTTGCCAGCGACAGCCTTGACTATATTTACTCAAGCCATTTATTTGAGGATTTCAGCGCCGAAGAACAAGATAAAGCCCTTAGCGAATGGAGCAGAGTGCTTCGCGACAAGGGGCTCTTAATTTTATTACTGCCTCACCAACAGCGCTATATCAACGTCTGCCTGAACCGCAATGAACAGCCCAACGAGCACCATAAATTTGCCGAATTTTCTCCAGAATATATGCAGAATCTCCTGCTCAGATTTCCGCAGCTTACTCTTATGAAAATTCATTGTTTCTGGGATGTAATCGTCGATGAATATAATTTTCTGCTTATCGCCGCAAAGCAACAAGACGTAAAACGATCAATAAACCAGACGATGAAAGGATAACCACCTGTCGAGATCCCGAACAGCAAACAAGAGATAACCGCGTCACCAGCGTATAATGCTGAAACAACAGCTCATTAAATTTTTTGATTCTCTAACCGGAAAACCGGCCTGTAAAATACTGCCGTCTCCACCGGTCGTAATGGACTGTCCGCCGCCGGCTTCCATTTTAATCATCCGTCCCGGCGGAATCGGGGACGCCCTCCTGCTGTCCCCTGCAATTAAAGAGATTAAACGATGCTATCCCAATGTATTTCTGACCATACTTGCTGAAAAAAGAAATGCGGGCGCCTTTTCTCTTATACCAGAGATCGATGAACTGTGGCAATATGACTCCATTACCCAAATGTGGGCAGCCATCCGAAGCGCGCCTCATATTGTAATTGACACCGAACAATGGTACAGGCTGTCGGCAGTGGTGGCAAGACTTACCGGCGCCGGGAGGCTCATCGGCTTTGCCACCAATGAGCGAGGACGCCTGTTCACTGATCCCATCCCCTACAATCACCAGGATTACGAAATAAACAGTTTTCTTAATCTCCTCATACCGCTGAAAATCCAGCTACCCACAGAATTGACGATACCCTTTCTAACCGTCCCTTCCTCAGCGCAACAAGAGGCATGCCGGCTGCTTATGCCCCTTGGTAACAGGCAGTTGGTCACCCTTTTCCCCGGTGCCAGTATCGCGCCCAGAAGGTGGGGGGTAGAAAAATTTCATCAATTGGCTGGAGCCATTAACGGCAGAAATTTTGACGTAGTGGTCATTGGAGATAAAAACGATCTTAAAGCTGGAAAAAGAATTGTCACAAAAAATGTCAGCGGTATAAACCTTGCCGGCCAAACAACTCTTGCCCAGTCCGCGGCCATAATTGAGCGTTCAACACTTTTAATCAGCGGTGACTCGGGAATACTCCATATGGCTGCAGGATTAGGGGTGGCAAGTGTTTCTCTGTTCGGTCCCGGAATAGCGGATAAATGGGCTCCCCGCGGCCGGCAACATATTATGATTAACAAAAACGTCCCTTGCTCCCCATGCACGAAGTTTGGTTATACACCAAAATGCGCTAACCATACGGTATGTATAAAACAAATATCAGTAACGGAAGTTTTCCGGGCGGCCATGCGGCTATTGCCGAAACAATGAAAAAAAAATGGTAACTATTCAGCAGCGCTCCATGAACACCGCCATATGTACGCCCCTGAAACGCTTACAGTTAGGGGGTATATGAAGTTGGGTGTGGTTAATTAATCGCTTACTAAAAAATCAGGCGATGGTTGGTTAATTGTTTTACAATACCTTACCCGAAATGTTATTAACTGATTGATAATTATTGACTGTAGTCCGTAAAAAAAACCAGCCCTTTTAAAGGGGGAGACAATGCCGCAAATAACCGCTGTTATTCTGGCCTCCGGCAACGGTAGCCGCTTTGGCCGACCC
>DRPV01000114.1 GCA_011330685.1 Desulfobacterales bacterium | reverse complement strand
ACTGATCGCGGCCGCTATATTCTGGGCTGGACGAATGAGCAGAAGATTGCCGCCTTAAACCGCGAGGCCGGGGCTCTCGCCGATAAAACAGGGATTATTGAGGCCAAAATCAGCAAACTGCAAGGTCAGCTTCATGAGCTTTCAAACGAGAGAACAACCCTGGCCCGCCTCGGCGAGTTCCGTCATTTTGATGATCTTGACTGGCAGAGTATCGCCAAGGATATTTCCCGGTTGGAGCAGGAAGAGCTGGAGCTTGAAGGCGCCTCCAATATTCTCCGTACCCTGAACCGGCAGCTGACTGATTTGGAGAGGAATATTGCCTTAAACGAGACGGAGGCGGATGATTATAAGCGGCGGCAGGCCAAAAATGAAGAGAAGCGGGAGCAGGCCGAAAATCTCCTTAACCAAAGCCGCGCCGTCATTGACCGCCTCCCGGAGGCCGGGCGCCAAAAGCTGGTTGAGGAGCTGCGCCCCCTGCAGGATGAGGCCCTTGGCAGCCGGCAGTTGACCGTGGAATCATGTGATAATTGTGAACGTGAGATGCGGGAATGGCTGCAGAAGAAGATTGACGGTGAGGATCGGCGTCTTAAAACTTTGAGTGAGCGGATTATCAGGGCCATGCAGGATTTCCGCCGGGAATTTCCGTTGGAGACCAGGGAGATAGATGCCGATCTCCTCGCCGACAGTGAATACATCAAGATATTGGAGCAGCTCAAGGCCGATGATCTGCCCCGTTTTGCCAGGCGTTTTAAAGAATTACTGAACGAGAATACCATCCGCGAAATTGCTAATTTTCAGTCGCATTTAAACAAGGAACGTCAGAATATCAAGGAGCGGATTGAGGTTATCAACCGTTCTCTGGCCGATATTGAGTATAATCCGGGCCGTTATATTGTCCTTGAGGCCCAGGCCAGCCCGGATCAGGAGATCACCGTCT
The DNA here is from genome assembly GCA_011330685.1 of Desulfobacterales bacterium. GTDB lineage: Bacteria > Desulfobacterota > Desulfobulbia > Desulfobulbales > VMSU01 > JAADIV01. The sequence goes on along the minus strand of DRPV01000114.1, from coordinate 3,696 downwards.
TCCGCCAGCAGCTGCGGGCCTGTACCGAGGGGGCCTTGACCGGTTCCGAGGATGAGCAGTACGCCGAGAATAAATTTCTTCAGGTCAAGGATATTATTGACCGCTTCCGGGGCCGGGAGGGGACAAGTGATCTCGATAAAAACTGGCGTAACAAGGTAACCGACGTCCGGCGCTGGTTCGAGTTCGCCGCCTCCGAGCGCTGGCAGGAAGACGACAGTGAGTATGAGCATTACACTGACTCCAGCGGTAAATCAGGCGGTGAGAAAGAGAAGCTGGCCTATACGGTACTGGCCGCCGGGCTGGCCTATCAGTTCGGCCTGGAGTGGGGGGCGGTGCGCTCCCGCAGTTTCCGCTTTGTGGTGATTGATGAGGCCTTTGGCCGGGGCTCGGACGAATCGGCCCGTTACGGCCTCAAACTCTTTAAAAAGCTCAACCTGCAGCTCTTAATCGTCACCCCTCTCCAGAAGATTCATATTATTGAGCCCTTTGTCAACAGTGTCGGTTTTGTCCATAACGAGGAGGGGCGGGAGTCCTTTCTCCGTAACCTGACCATCGAGGAATACAAGACTCAAAGAGAGGCCTGTTCGGCATGAGGCACTGGACAACTGCCGCTGATCTTAAAAGACTTCTCGACCGCAAATGGGTTAGCGGCCGGCTGCTTGCCGCCGACCCTTCTGAAGAGGGGCTTTTCCCCCTCCGGCTCCCCATCGCTCATCCCACGGTCAGGGATTTGAGCGCCCGTTTTGAGGAGGCGCGGGAGTGGCTGCGGGCTCTGTCACGTGGCAGCAAAGCCCATACCGGCAGGGGTTACGAGCTGGAATGGCGGGAGATTAATCATCGTCAGCTGGGCCGCAACAAAATTCCGGTGGCCGCCGTCTTTGAGCGCCGGACTGAGGCCCTGGAGTTTATCGGCAAGCAGGGGGAGGCGGAAAAATTCAGTAAAATAAGGGCGGAAATCAGCGGCCTTTTCCCGGAGCTTGGGCCATGGCTTGCCAAGAGGCCGCCGCGGGTGCTGGAGCATGAAGAGGAGTGGCCGCGGCTCCTGGCGGTATTGACTTTTTTAAAAAATCATCCGCGCCCCAATATATATATTCGCCAGCTTGATCTAACCGGAGTTGATACCAAATTCATTGAACGGCACAGGAAGTTGTTAAGTGAACTTCTGGATCTGATATTGCCCTTAGAGGTCATTCGGCCGGAGGCGCGGGGGGCGGCTGGTTTTGAAGAGCGCTATGGGTTTAGCGCTAAGCCGGTGCGGATTCGTTTCCGGCTCCTCGATGAACGGCTCTATATTCAGGGCCTCGCTGACTTAGAGATTCCGGCGGCAGATTTTGCCGCTCTTGATCTGCCGGTGGAGCGGGTATTCATCACCGAAAATATGATAAACGGCCTGGCCTTCCCCCGGCTGCCGGGGGCCATGGTTATCTTTGGCCTGGGCTATGGTCTTGACCGGCTGGCCGGGATTAACTGGCTCCAGGATAAAAAAATATACTATTGGGGTGATCTCGACAGTCACGGCTTCGCCATGCTGGATCAGGCGCGGGCCTATTTCCCGGCGGCCGTCTCTCTGCTCATGGATAGAACCACCCTCTTGCTCCATCGCCGGCAGTGGGGGTATGAGCCGAGGCCGACGAAGCGGGATCTGCCCCGTCTGCGGGCGGAGGAGACGAAGCTCTATAACGAGATCAGAGATGATATTTATGCCCCGGCGCTGCGCCTTGAGCAGGAACGAATTAACTACGGGCATTTCCAGAAGGCCCTGACCGAACTGGAATCAATAAAATAACTATAGTCCCCCCCCTTTTTTTCTCAGTAATATTTTCCGGTAAGCCGGATACCCCTGTTCGGTTTTCCGGAAATGCTGCGCCTCGTTTTTAATGTATGGGTTTTTGGTCAATCCAAAGCGGGTATTTATTCCTAATTTTTTTCCTTTAAATAATAAGGTGTTATCTAATTATTTTTGATATGTAATGGTGTGTATTGGCTATTTTTTTGAAAACGGCATGTTTACTGCTTTGAAAATAATCATGTATGACTTGCAATATCCCGATAATATTTTGTGTTGACTTTCTTAATTGTTTAGAGAATAAAGTTAACATTGTGATTTTCCTGGAAAATTAAAATGTTTAATGACACAAAATTGGGGGGATAAAAGGATGAAAAAGTTGAAGGTAGGGGGAGGGCTTTTGCCGGGTTGCAAGAAGATTTACACCACATTGGCAGTCTGTCTAATAATAATAACCGTTGGCCAGGGTGTTAAAGCGGCGGAAACCACGCAGGCTCCTTCAGCTCAGCAGCAGTTTCTTGATGCCATGAAGAAACGCGCTGAGGATAAGCTCTATGACGCGGCGGCGGGTTTTAATAATATTCTCACCAACCACCCCTTGCTGCAACGTGCCAGGTTGGAACTCGCGGTAACCTATTATCGCCTTTATGATTATGCTAAGGCGCAAAAATTAGCCCAAAAGGTTCTTGATGATCCCAAAACTCCGCCCAATGTGCGGGTAACCGTTCTGGCCTTTATGGCTCAGATCAAAAGGGATGCCCAGGGTATGAAGCCGGGACATACCTGGAAGCCGTCGATTGCCATTGGCTGGATGCATGATTCTAACATCAATGTCGGGCCGAGCTCCAATGTGATTAATATCGGCAATACACAGCTTCAGGTAAGCCCCGGTTCACTGCCGATAAGTGATGATGCCACGATTCTTTCGGCAAACCTTGCCCATCGCTATGAGACCGGGAAAACCGTTCGTTTCGGGCAAAAAAACGCGTCTTTTCTGTGGCAGGATAACCTGAGCCTCTATCGGCGCGACTATTACAGTGAAAACGTCGATGATCTTGATGTAATAAGTTTCAGCACCGGCCCGGCTTTTGTGGCGATGAAAGACTGGCGCGCCAATCTCGCGGCCCAGGTCAGCTATATTCGGCTTGGTAACAGAGATTTGGCCTGGTTTACCTCCCTGCTGCCGAGTTATACCAAGCAGTTTGCCAATGGGGCCTACCAGTTAAGCCTGGATGGCGATTATACATTTAGAATCTATAAGCGGGATCAGGATAAAGGCCGGAACAGTAACTACCTCTCAGGGCAGCTTTCAATCGGCCGCACTTTTGTCAGAGCCAGGGTCGGCCTGCTGGCCGGGGTGCGTTTGTTCAGGGAAACCGCGGATGATACCATATATACCGACACCGGCCGGGACTTTTACGCCAGTATCAGCTGGCGGGCCTGGACCAACGGCGCGCTATACGGGCGGATAAATGATACGCATTACAGTTATGACGGCAAAGAGGCCCTGATTAATCTGTCCCGTCAGGAGAGAACACGTAAGTACACGTTAGGGATAAGTCATACTTTCAGGTATAAATGGCTGAATGGCTGGGGGCTGAGCGGCAACTATGTCCGTACCGAAAATAATTCAAATATTGATCTGTATGAATACACCAGAGAACAATCCTCGGTTATGTTGAGTAAGGCATTCTAACCGCGGCAGGTTAGACGGCTCTGGTGCAAAAATAGAGAAGAGGAGTTGCTGAGATGAAAAAAATGAAATATGCAAAAATCGCGTTGGCCGCAGTAGTCAGTGCGGCTCTGCTCCAGGGCGGCACGGCCCTGGCCAAGAAGAAAGGCGAGTTATCGGTGTACGAGTGGGGGCCCTGGGCCGTAATGGCAAGACCGGCGGCCGGCCCGCAGTTTGT
>DRPV01000113.1 GCA_011330685.1 Desulfobacterales bacterium | reverse complement strand
GACCCCGGCAACTTTATTTTCCGTCGCCTGGGGAAGGATTGCCTCAATCTCACTATGGACATGAACCGTTATACCGAGGTTCTGTAAATATTGTTCTATGGGGATATATAATTCTTTATCAAATACAGTGGCGAGCAGGTGAGGCATTTTTTCAACAATATGAACCTCAACCCCCCGACGATGAATTTCCTCCGCGAATTCCACCCCGATAAAGCCGCCGCCGATGATCACTAGGCGCTTAACGTGGGGAAGTACCTCATGAAACAGATTATTCTGGTAAGAATAGTTCTTATGAATAGTGAATACCCCCTGCAATTCACGGCCGGGAATAGGGGGGACAAAGGGTTCTGAGCCGGTGCTGAGGATCAGGCGTTCATAAAAAATACGCTCACCATTTTCCAGCAGCGCAAATTGTTCCTGCCGGTTTATGCTTGATACCCGGCCGATATGCAGATCAATGCCGGCCGCTTTAAGTTGATCCCGACCGGGCAGCATGTCTTCATCAATACCATCCAATGTCCCGAAAATATAAGGGATACCGCAGGGTATCAAGGCCCTTTTCTCAAGTCGAACCATGATGATGCGTTTACGCGGCCAGTATTGAACCGCGGTTGTTCCCGTCAATAAGCCGCCGGGCCCGCCGCCGATAATCAGAATATCCGTCTGTAAATCAGTCATGTTTCTCCTCCATTTTATTTGGGCATCAAGTGTAGTTCACTAATAAGGCGGGCTTAATTAACTAAATTGCCGATACACCCCTTACCGCTTCACGGGTCAGATCAGTAATTTTCTGCCAGTCCCGGCGCTCCATGGCGGCCGCCGGTACCAGCCATGAACCGCCCACGCAGTCGACATTTGCCAGCGCTAAATATTGTTGGTAATTAGTTGGTGAAATACCGCCGGTGGGGCAGAAGGTGATGTGGGGAAAGGGGCCGGCGATGGATTGCAGCATCCGGACGCCGCCCGCCGCCTCGGCCGGGAAAAATTTAAAGGCCGTATATCCCATTTCCATGCCCAGCATTAATTCGGAAGCAGTGGAGATGCCCGGCAGCAGGGCGATAGGCCCCTGGGCGGCGGCCGTGAGGAGGGCCGGGGTCAGGCCTGGGCTGACCGCGAAGACCCCCCCGGCTTCCCTGACCGCCTCCAGGTCGGCACCGGAGGTGACTGTACCGGCACCAACTATGGCCTCGGGAACTTCCCGGCTGATTCGGCGGATAGCCTCAAGCGCGGCCTTGCTGCGCAGGGTAATTTCCAGCACCTTTATGCCGCCTTTAAGCAGGGCCTTGGCCAGTGGTACGGCCTGCTCAATGTCCTTAATAACTATTACCGGGATCACCGGCCCGCCTTTGAGGATTTGCAGAGGAGATGTCTGCCGGTTAATTATATCAGTCATATCTTTCACCTGTTATATCTTTCGCGTTTTTGCTGATTTATGTTTCTGGCTGAAAAGACAAGGCCGGAAAAATGAAATCTTAGTTCCCTGAGACCGGGTTGGAGCTTTCATCAACATAGTCGAAGATGGAGGTGGCCCCTCCTTCGGCGCCTGACAGTTTTGTCCTGAGCGGCGCGAAAATCTGGCGTCCCAGGCCGTAGCGATGAGCTGTCAGATCCGGGATCACGGCCTCGCGCGCGGCCAGCTCCGCCGCGCTTACCTGTAATTCCAGCAGACCGTGACGGGCATCCATCCGGATGATATCCCCATCCCTGACCTTGGCCAGCAGGCTGCCGCGGAAGGCCTCCGGGGTACAGTGAATGGCGAAGGGAACTTTACCCGAGGCCCCGGACAAACGGCCGTCCGTAATCAGGCCGACGTCGTAGCCCCGATCCATGATAATGGAGAGGTAGGTGATCAGTTTGTGCAGTTCCGGCATGCCGTTGGCCTCCGGGCCCTGGAACCTGACCACCACCACGAGGTGCCGGTTTAATTTATCGGCCTCAAAGGCCTCTCCCACCTCATGCTGGCTGTTAAAGACCATGGCCGGGGCCTCCACCAGGGTGTCTATGCCGTCGGCCAGGGCCGAGATCTTCATGATTGCCCGGCCCAGGTTGCCGGACAGCACTTTAATGCCGCTCATGGTTGAGAAGGGCTTGTCGATTGAGGTAATAACCTCCGCATCCCCGCTTTGCACCGGGCCGTCCTGCCAGACCAACCTGTCTCCGGCAAGCACCGGCCGGCGCAGATAGCGCTCTAAACCCGGCCCGGCAACCGTCTCCACATCCTGATGTACCAGCCCGCCCTGGAGCAGTTCCCGGATAAGCAGGGGTACGCCGCCGGCCTGCTGGAAGGCGTTTATATCTTCGGGGCCGTTGGGATACATTCGAACCAGCATGGGAACTATATCCGAGAGTTGGGAGAAGTCATCCCAGTTAATCAGGATACCGGCCGCCCGGGCGATGGCAACAAGATGCAGGGTCTCGTTGGTGGAGCCGCCGGTTGCCAGTAAGGCCACCATGGCGTTGACCACGGATTTCTCGCTGATGATACGGGCCAGGGGGGTGTAATGGGCGCCGAGATGGGTCATGGCCACAATCCGGGCCGCGGCCGCGCGGGTAAGGGCCTCACGTAATTTGGTTCCGGCATTGACAAAGGATGCTCCGGGCAGGTGCAGGCCCAGCATCTCCGCCATCAACTGGTTGGAGTTGGCTGTGCCGTAAAAGGTGCAGGTGCCGGGGCTGTGGTAGGCGCTGACCTCGGAGGCCAGCATCTGGCGGTGGTCAATTTCGCCCTTGACAAAACGTTCGCGGGCCCGCGCCTTTTCCTTATTGGGCAGACCAGAGGTCATGGGCCCGGCCGGGATAAGGATCATGGGCAGATGGCCGAACTGGAGGGCGCCCATGAGCATTCCAGGCATTACCTTGTCGCAGACCGCCAGCAGCAGGGCGCCGTCAAAAACATTATGAGAGAGGCCGATAACCGTGGACATGGCAATCACGTCCCGGCTGATGAGGCTGAGCTCCATGCCCGGTTCACCCTGGGTAACTCCGTCACACATGGCCGGTATGCCGGCGGCAAACTGGGCTGTGCCTGCGGCCTCGTTAATGGCCTGTTTGATAATCTGCGGATATTTTTCATAGGGCTGATGGGCGGAAAGCAGATCATTATATGATGAGATAATGGCAATATCAGGGGCGTTGTCCTTGAGCATAACAGAGCGGCAGGCCGCCGGGCAGCCGGCAAGGTCATGGGCAAAGTTACTGCAGGGAATGTTTTGGCGAAAAGGCCCTTTGCCGCGCGCCTCCGCAACGTGTCGCAGGTAGGTTGCCCGGCTCTTTTCGCTGCGCTTGATAATCCGCCGGGTGATGGTTTTAACGGTATTATGCATGACTGTTCTCCATAAAAGTTTCTATTTTGCCTTCGGGATGACCACCTCAACCGGCTTAATTTGCCATATCCTGCCGCAATATTCCCTGATGGAGCGGTCGGAGGAAAATTTGGCCATCCGGGCTACGGTCTGGATGGATTTTCGCAGCCATTTTTCTTTATCGGCGTAAGCCTGGTTTACCTTTTGCTGACAGTCAATATAGGACTGAAAATCGGCAAAGAGCATGTATTCGTCATTAAATTTCAGGGAATCAAGCAGGGGTTTGAATAAATTTCTGTCTCCATGAGAGAAATGACCGTATTCTATCAGATCAACGACGGCGCGGAGCTGCTCGTTGCCGTGGTATATGTCCATGGGGTTATAGCCCGCCTGCCTGCGGGCAAGGACCTCGGGCGCGGTGAGGCCGAAGAGGAAGAAATTATCCTCTCCCACCTCTTCTCGAATCTCAATATTGGCCCCGTCCAGGGTGCCGATGGTCAGGGCGCCGTTCATGGCGAATTTCATGTTACCGGTACCCGAGGCCTCCTTGCCGGCCAGTGAAATCTGTTCCGACAGATCGGCCATGGGATAGACAATCTGGCCGATGGTGACATTGTAATTGGGCCTGAAGATGACCTTCAGCTTATCCCTGGTGACGGGGTCCGTATTGAGTACCTCGGCGACGGCGGTAATCAGCTTGATAATCAGCTTCGCCATGAAATAGCCGGGTGCGGCCTTACCGCCGAAGAGAAAGGTGCGCGGTACCATGTCAAAATCCGGCTCATTCTTCAGCCGCCAGTAGAGACTGATGAGGTGAAGAATATTGAGGTGCTGGCGTTTATACTCATGAATGCGTTTAACCTGCACATCAAACATGGAATCAGGATCAACGACAAAGCCGAAACGCTTCAGGATCAGGCTGGCGACCTGTTCTTTATGCCCCCTTTTTATCTTGTACCATTTCTCCCGAAAGGCGGCGTCATCGGCAAAGGGTTCAAGGGCCGAGAGCTTCTCCATATCATTCAACCAGCCCTCACCCACGGCCTCGGTTATCAGGGCCGTCAGCTTTGGGTTGCTGACCCCCATCCAGCGCCGCGGGGTAACGCCGTTGGTGATGTTGATGATTTTATCCGGCCAGAAGCAATGGTAATCCTTTAAGACCTGATCCTTGAGAAGCCTGGTGTGGAGACGGGCCACGCCGTTTATATGACTGCTGCCGACACAGGCCAGGCCGGCCATGCGGACATACCTCTCCCCGCTTTCATCGATGAGTGACATATTGGCAACCCTTTGATTATCCAGAGGGAAACGCAGCCGTACCTCGTCCAGAAAGCGGCGGTTTATTTCACAGATGATCTCATAATGACGCGGCAGCAGGGATTGAAAGAGGGGAATAGGCCATTTTTCCAGGGCCTCGGGCAGCAGGGTGTGGTTGGTGTAGGAAAAGGTCTTCTGGGTGATTTCCCAGGCCTTGTCCCAGGGCAGGAGATGTTCATCGACCAGCAGCCTCATAAGCTCCGGGATAGCGAGGGAGGGGTGGGTATCATTCAGCTGAGCCGCCACGGAGCGGTGATGGGTGGTCAGATCAAGGCCCTTCATGACCGTATGCATATGGATCAAATCCTGCAAGGAACAGGAGACCAGAAAATACTGTTGTTCGAGACGCAGCCGCTTACCGGCCTGGCTGGTATCGTTGGGATAGAGCACCTTGGTAATATTTTCCGCCACTACCTTATTTTCCACGGCGCCATAGTAATCTCCCCGGTTAAAATCCGAAAAATCAAAATCCTTGGCCGCCTCAGCCTGCCATAAGCGGAGTAAAACGCAGTTGTTTACCCGGTAACCGAGGATCGGGGTGTCATAGGCTATGCCCTTAACCACCATACCGGGATTCCAGCGCACCCGGTAGCCATGCTCCGGATCATTATAGGATTCCGTATGGCCGCCGAACTGGACTCTATAGGTTCTTTCCGGGCGGTAGAGCTCCCAGGGATTACCGTAATGCAGCCAGTTATCGGAATATTCCACCTGCCAGCCGTCTTCAAGGCGCTGTTCAAACATGCCGTGTTCGTATCTGAGTCCATAGCCGATGGCGGGGATTTTCAAGGTGGCCAGCGAATCGAGGTAACAGGCGGCCAGCCGTCCCAGGCCGCCGTTACCGAGGCCCGGTTCGCTCTCCAGGGAGATGAGTTTGTCCATGTCAAGTCCCAGCTCTTGCATGGCCTTACGCACCTGGTCGATCACCCCGAGGTTAAGCATATTGTTGACGAGATGCGGCCCCTCTAAAAACTCGGCTGAAAAATAGGCCACTATCCGGGTTTCCTTTTTGAGATAGGTGGCCATGGAATGAATATATTTATCAAGCAGCATGCTGCGCACGGTATAGGCCAGGGCAGTATAAAAATCCTGCGGCGTGGCGACCAGGGCGGGCTTGCCTATGTTATGATAGAGGTTGTTGGCAAAGGCCTTTTTGATGGCGGCAATGGAGGCCTGTTGATTTTTATTTTTTTTCATTGTTGTTGCTCCCACTAAGTTATGAAATATTGTTCAGCATAAAGCCTTACTCCTCCCACTCCCTGCCGTCCTTGGCCAAAAGGGCCACCGAGGCCACCGGCCCCCAGGAACCTGCCGGGTAGGGTCTGGGCGGTTCGCCGCACTGGGCCCAGGCCTCCTGAATGGAGTCAATCCAGGTCCAGGAGCGTTTTACTTCGTCGCGATGGACAAACAGAACCTGGCTGCCGCGCATGATTTCCAGGATCAGCCGCTCATAGGCGTCGGCAATCCGTTCATTGGCAAAGGCCTCGGAAAAACTTAAGTCAAGCATGGTGCGCTGCAGGCGCACTCCTTCGCCGATCCCTGGTTCCTTGTTGAGCATTTCGATTTCAACCCCCTCGTCGGGCTGCAGGCGGATAATCAGTTTGTTGGGCGGCAGGTGCCGGTATGAATCGGCAAAAATATTATGGGGCTGCTGTTTGAAGTTGATTACCACCTCTGAACGTTTGGTGGCCATTGCCTTGCCGGTGCGCAGATAGAAGGGGACATCGGCCCAGCGCCAGTTATCGATATCCACCCGAATGGCGACAAAGGTCTCGGTGGAGGAATGGGGATTGCCGCCCTTTTCGTCGAGGTAGCCGGGTACGGCTTTGCCCTTGATAAAGCCGGAGTTATACTGGCCGCGTACCACCTTGTCCTCAATATTTTCCATGGTGATGGGCCGCAGGGCCTTGAGTACCTTGATTTTTTCATTATGCAGGCTGTCGCCTCGCAGATTGACCGGCGGCTCCATGGCCACGAGAGTGAGGATCTGCATCAGGTGATTCTGAACCATGTCCCGCAGCTGACCGGCCTGGTCAAAATATCCCCAGCGCCCCTCAATACCCACCTGTTCGGCCACCGTGATCTGGACATGATCAATGGTGTTATGATCCCAATTAGCGGTAAAAATGGAGTTGGCAAAGCGCAGGGCCAGCAGGTTCATGACCGTTTCCTTGCCTAAGTAGTGGTCGATGCGGTATATCTGGTCTTCATTAAAGACCCGGCCGATTACATCATTGATCTCCTCCGAGCTTGCCAGGTCGCGGCCAATGGGCTTTTCCATCACCACCCTGGCCTGCGGAGTAACGATATCCGCCCGTGCCAGACCGGCGCATATATCGTCAAAGAGGGAGGGAGCCACGGCAAAATAGTTGATCAACACCCGCTGCTTTTGGTCGATTATCTCGCATAAAGCGTGGTATTCCCCGGGGGCGTCCAGGTTGATTAAGACATAGATAAGCCGGGCCAGCAGACGTTCCACCACCTCTTGCTCCAGGGGCCCGGTGATAAAGGTATCCAGGCTCTGCCTTATGGTGGCGATAAATTCATCCTGGCTGATTTTATGGCGGGCGACGCCGATGACCCGGGTGTCGTCATGGAGCAGGCCCGCCCTATCCAACTGGTAAAGAGCGGGGAACAATTTGCGCCTCGACAGGTCGCCGAGAACTCCGAATATGGTAAAATCGCATGGCCTTTTGTCTTTGCTCATTTGGGCGCCTCCTTTATTGTGCGCTAAGGTTGATTTTTATCATTTTATCAATTTGGTGCGCCGCCCGGCGGGCGGGGTACAGGGCCGGTTCCTGTCCCAAAGCAAAGCGGATGCTGTCACCGGCCCGCCAGAGGTCCGTCAAGGCAAGCGCCTTCCCCGCTTCGGCCTTAGATAGTGCCGCTTCGGCATCCACGAGATTATCGGCTGAAATCAACCCTTCTGTAAAACGGTTTCCCTGGATTCTGGCCGTTTCGGCGGCGGCTTTCCCCGAGGCCAGGGCGGCCTGGTATCTCGCGGTCGCGGCATCCCAGGCTGCCCTGGCCGAGATAAGTTCGGATCTGGCCTGGTAGCGTAGAGCCGCTAACTGCTGTCGCAGCATGTGGACACTGGCGCTGGATTTTGCCACCTCCGCCCTTCTGCCGCCGCCATCCCACAGGGGCATGCCCATCTGTACCGAGAGGGCCCAGTCATCGCCGTTCTCACCGTTGTAGCCCTGATTCTGTATCCAGGAGCCATCCACCGCCAGTTCCGGTAATCTTGAGTCCCGGGCCGCCCGCCGCAAAGCCTGGCTGGAATTGATGCGCGCCTTTAGGGCCATGATATCCGGCCGCTGTTCAATCAATTTTTCCTGACAGGCTGTTTTGGGCGGCAGGATATGGATGGGGGCCAGGGAATCGGGAAAAGAGCGGGCGGCCAGCAGGGCGGCCAGGTTGGCCCGCAGGCCCTGTTCCCGCCCCTTCAGGGCGGCCAGGCGCCCCCTGACATCGTCACGCTCGGTTATCAGCCGCATTTTTTTGACGGGAATCTCCTGCTCGGCTTTGATGGCGGCCTCAGTGGTTTGAATATGGCTGTCAAGGGCCTGGATCTGGTGCCGCAGGGCGTTTTCCTCGGCCAGTATTCCTTCAATGCCGTGGTAAAGGGCGGCCGTCTCGTATAAGAGACGCAGCCGGACATCCAATTTCCGGGCCTGTGAGGATTGCTGAAGCTGGCGGGCCGCCTCGAGTTGAGCGCCTATGCGGCCACTTATATCCAGGGGCAGTTTTGCCCGCAGGCCATAGCCGATTTGATTGTTGTCAAAGAGATCAGACCGCAGGTTGAGGGGATAACCAATGGGGTTTATTAGGCGCCGGTCATTAAAGGTACTGTTTTTCACCACGGCATCAACTTCACCAAGATATCTGCTCCGCGCTATTTTTACCCCGGCCCGGCGGACAGCTACTGCCGCGCCTGCCGCCCGTAGAGCTGGGGCCTCCTCTTCCACCTTTAACAAAATAGTCCCCAGGCTCCGGGCCGAAACGGTATTTCCGCCGAACAGAAGGGCCGCTGCGGATATGGTTATCAACAGCCAGCCGTTACAGTTTAATGAGTTGCCATGTCGCATGATTTTCCCCGTTTTTTGTAAACGCCCCCGCAATGCTTACTCCCCGGAGGGTGGCTGCCTGCCTGGGTGTTGAGGTTTGTTCGCGGTTAGTAGAAGTTAATACATCTTTTTCCTGAATAACATGCCCGCGGCGCTGAGGGTGACGACGCCGATAAGAACCATGGGCCAGTACAGGTTCCAGAGCAGACCAAAGGAGGCCCCTTCAAGAAAGGTTGAGCGCACAATAATCAAAAAATAACGCATGGGATTCAGATAGGTAATGTACTGAATAAAGGCCGGCATATTCTCAATGGGCGTGGCGAAACCGGAGAGAATCACGGCCGGGACGAGGAAGAGAAAGGCGCCCATGAGCCCCTGCTGCTGGGTGACTGAAATTGAGGATATCATCAGGCCGATGCCGATGGCTGACAGCAGAAAGGCGAAAATACCGACATAGAGGGCCAGAAATGAGCCGCGAAAGGGGACATGAAACCAGAAAATCGTCATACCGATGATAAAGGTGGCCTCTATAAAACCGATGATAAAACCGGGCAGGGATTTACCGATAATGATCTCCAGCGGGGTCATGGGAGTAACCAGCAGCTGGTCGAAGGTTCCGGCCTCACGCTCCTTGGCAACGGAGAGGGCGGTTATTTCCAGGGTGACGACCAGGGCGAGAAGGGCGACAATCCCGGGAATAATGAACCAGTGGGAATTAAGGCCGGCGTTAAACCAGGAGCGGACAACGAGACGCGCCGGGACATGCCGCCCTCCATGCCGGGCGGCCCAGTTCTCATTGAACCGGGAGACTATATTGCGGACGTAATTAAGGCAGATCATGGCGCTGTTGGAGTTACGCCCGTCTAAGATGACCCCTATCTTCCCCCCTCTGCCATTGAGGAGATTTTTGCTGAAATCAGCCCCGATATGCAGAACCATCAGCACCTTTTTCTCGTTGATAAGCGGGGTAATCTCCCGGTCGGCGGTTATGTCGCCAAGGTAATTGAATTCCGGTGTGCCGCGAAAATGCGCCAGAAGCTGCCGTGAGGCCTGGCCCTGATCTTCGTTATAAACCACGTAGGGGACATTGTTTAAATCAAAGCTGGCGGAGTAGCCAAAGACCAGGATCTGGGCCAGAGGCGGGACGATGAGTACCATGCGGCTCTTCTTGTTCTTGAGAATGGCGCGAAACTCTTTTTTCATCAGGGCGAATATTTTTCTCAGCATAACCGGTTCTATTCCAGGAGTTTACGTGATTTTTTCTTAATAATCAGCAGGAACACCAGGCCCATGACGCCTAACCAGAACGAATTAATTATCAGGAGAGGCCAGACATTGCCCGCCAGGAACAGAGTCTGGAGAATATCGACAAAATAACGGGCCGCCACGAGATAGGTTAATCCCTGAATAATCATCGGCATCGTCCTGATATCAAAGACAAAGCCGGAGAGGATAAAGGCCGGTAAAAAGGTAATGACAATGGCGATCTGACCGGCAATGAACTGGCTTCTCGCGGCCACGGAAATCAGCAGTCCCATGGTGATTGCCGTTAACATGAACAGGGAAGAAGAAAAGATAAGCGCCGGCAGCGAGCCGCGCAATGGTACCTGAAAAAGAAAAACCGCCATGATAACGGAAAGCACCATACCGCCCATGCCGAGGAAGAAATAAGGGATTATCTTACTCAGGATGATCTCTTTCATGGTCACCGGAGTCACCATGAGCGCCTCCATGGTGCCGCGCTCCCATTCACGGGCCACAACCATGGAGGTCAGCATGGCGCCAATCAGGGTCATGATAATGGCGATCAGTCCGGGAACGAGATAATTCCGGCTCCGAACCGCGGCGTTAAACCAGATCCGCGGTTCAATGGTCACCGGAATACGTAAGGAACGGCCCATGGCCTGCGCCCGGCGTTGCAGCCAGTTGAACCAGACCCCGGTGACATAGCCCTCAATCAGACGGGCCTTGTTGGAATCCACGCCGTTGACGATAACCCCCACCGGCGCCGTCTTCCCCCTCAGCAGCCGGCGGTCGAAATTATGACGCAGCCAGATGATTCCATCCACCCGGCGGTGCATTAGGGCCTGCTCCGCCTCCTGGATAGAGCGCATGGGAACGGGCTGGAAATAATCGGACTGGTTAAAACCGGATAACAGGGAGGTGGCCTGGGGGCTGCTTTTTTCCATGACCACCGCGAGGGGGATATGGCGGGCATCCAGGCTGACCCCATAGCCGAAGATTAATAACAGCAGGATGGGCAGAAAAAAGGCAATGCCGATACTGGAGGGATCACGGATAATCTGGCGGCTTTCCTTGCGAATCAAGCCCCGCAGGCGCATGAAATTTATTGCCGTTCCCTCGTTTTTCCGCTTCATGGCTCCTGCCCTCCGGCCGCCTGCCGCTTTTCGAACTCTTCAATTAAATGAATGAAGGTATCCTCCATGGATGGTTCGGGATTTTCCGGGCTGCGGAAACGGGATGTCAACTCAGAGGGTGAACCGGCGGCCAGAACCCGGCCCTGCGCCATGATTACCAATTCATCACAATAACTGGCCTCCTCCATGAAATGGGTGGTGACCATGGCTGTGACCCCGGCGTTGGCCAGGGCGTTGATATAGCTCCAGAATTCACGTCTCGCCAGGGGGTCGATACCCGATGTCGGTTCATCAAGAAAGAGGATGCCCGGTTCATGGATCAGGGCCGCGGCTAAGGCCAGGCGCTGCTTATAGCCCAGAGGCAGGTCGCCGCTGTAGTTATTTTGCAGCTCGGTGAGTTCAAAGGACTCCAAGGCCCACTGAATTCGTTCTTTTTGCCGCCTGCCGTGGAGTCCGTAGGCGGCGCTGAAAAAGTTGAGATTCTGGATTACGGTGAGATCCGTGTAAAGGGAAAATTTTTGCGCCATATAACCGATTTTGGCCCTGGCCGGCGCCCTGGCCACTCGCAGGTCATGGCCCGCCACCCGCAGGGTGCCGCTGGTGGCGGGCAGCAGGCCGCATAACATGCGGAAAGTCGTGGTCTTGCCCGCCCCGTTGGCCCCTAACAGCCCGAAGATTTCCCCGCGACGGACGGAAAAACTTAAGTCCCTGACGGCGCAGAAACTACCGAAATCACGGCGCAGATCTTTAACCATAATGGTATTTTCCTCGTTACTGCTCCGAATAACAGGCCTGGGCCGGAGGTATTTGCCGCCCCTCGCCTCCTCCTCCCGCTCCTTTTCTCTCCTGAGTTTGTCGATGAAACTGTCTTCAAAACGCGGTTGGCTGGCCTTAACCAGCCAGAGGCGTGGATCAAGATTAAAAACGCGCTCCACCTCCGGCGGCTGCATGGGGGTTCTCGTCACCAGGCGCAGGGTATCTCCAAGCATAATCGCGTCAATGGTATCCGGCCGCAGGCTTAAGGCCCCTAACAGTTCCCGTTTGTTGCCATTATCCGCGGCTCGAATGGTAAAGGTTCTGTTCACGAGCAGAGCGCTGAAGTTCTGGGGGGAGTCCTGGCCGAGAAAGTGGCCTTCATGGAGCAGGATGACCTCCTTGCAGCGTTCCGCCTCATCCATATAGGAGGTGGACAGCAAAACGCTCATGCCCTTTTCCCGCACCTGGGTATAGATAATATCCCAGAGCTCACGCCGGGAAACCGGGTCCACGCCAACGGTTGGTTCATCAAGGATCAATAAGGGAGGAGGATTTAGCAGGGCACAGGCGAGGCCGAGTTTCTGCTTCATGCCGCCGGAAAGGCGGCCCGCGAGACGATCCGTAAAAGGGGCCATCCCCGTCATTCGCAGCAGCTCTTTATAACGCCGGGGTCGGTTCTCCGGGTTCACATTCTGGAGGTCGGCATAGAGGTCAAGATTCTCCTGAACGGTTAAATCCTCATAGAGGCCGAAGCGCTGGGGCATATAGCCAATGGAGCGCTGCACACTTAGGGCCTGGCGCGTCGTGTTTAAGCCGAGAACCTGAATGGAGCCGCTGTCCGGGACAAGCAGGCCGCAGGCAAGGCGCATGAGGGTTGTTTTGCCGGCCCCGTCCGGGCCGATGAGGCCGGTGACAATGCCGCTTTTTACCTCAAAGGAGACGGCGGACAGGGCCTGGACCAGGCGTTTACCGACCTGAAATTGTTTGCTGATCTTACGCACGGACAATGGTATGGCTGTGCTTTGTCCGGGCTGAATTTCCCCCTGGCCCCGCGGCTTACTCACCGCATTTATCCTTCATGCCGTTGTCAGGCGCTTGGCGCAGATTAATGGTAACCGTGGCCGGCATGCCGAGACGCAGCTCTCCCTGGGGATTACAGGCGAAGACGCGGGCCTGATATACCAAGCGGGTGCGTAAATCAGGCGATTCCACGTTCTTTGGGGTGAATTCCGCCGTTGGTGAAATATAGCCGACCCAGCCCCTGTAGCTCCTGCCGGGAAAGGAATCGGTACTGATGGCGGCCTTCATCCCCAGCCTTATGCGCCCCAGACTTGATTCGGGAATATAGGCCCGCACCCAGACCGGACTGGTACGGGCAAGCGTTAACACGGGGGTGTTGGGAAAGGCCATGTCGCCGGGCTCCATGATCCTATCCTGGATCACGCCGTCAACCGGGGCGTAAACCCTGGTGTCTTTTAATTGGATTCGGGCCAGACTGACCGCGTCCTTTTTGGCCTGTAGTTTTGCCTTGGCGGCGGCTATATCCTCGGCCCTTGGGCCCTTGACGGCCAGATCCAATTTCTGCCTGGCAGCCCGCACCTCTTCCTGCAGACTGGTATATACCGCCTGGGCGTCATCCACCTTCTGGCGGGCGATACTTTTTCTGGCGTACATTTTTCGCAGCCGCCTGTAAATAAGGTGGGCGTTATCCATTCTGGCGGTCAATCCCTTGACTTGGGCTCTGGCGGCTTTGATTTCCTCCGGTCGTGAGCCGTGTTCCAGTTTCGCCACCTCGTGCCGCTGGATGACAAGCTCTGCCTGCAAGCGGTTTAAGGCGGCCTGGTAGCGGGCGGGATTCAACTGGGCCAGGAGCTGCCCGGCCTTGACCTGGTCGCCTTCGTGAACCATGATTTTCTGGATGCGGCCGCTGTCATAAAAGGCGACTGCCACCTGGCGGATATCCACATTGCCGTAAAGCCGCAGCCGGCCCGCGGGCCCGCGGTGCCTGCTCGCCTGATGGTAATAATAGTAGCCGCCGCCGGCAATGATAATCAGCAGCAACCCCAGAACAACGACTTTTCGTTTATTTTTATTCACGATTAAAACCTCTTGCCGGTAAATATTAACAGTCAGAGCATAGTTACCCTATATCAACGCATAGACGGCTTCTGTTACTTAGGTCTCATAGACAGCGTTTTTTTAGCCTTTTCCAACAGAGCATGTATTTCCTTTATTTCTAAGTACTTTCTTTTATATTTGATTATGCCGTCCTGTTGTAATTTCAGCATATGTCGGCTGATAACGGCCCGCACCGAGCCAATCATATGGGCCAGTTCTTCGTGTGAAAGATTATTAATCAGCTTTAATTTCTGCAGGGGGTTTATATGAAGGCTCCCTGTTGCCGGTTTTGCCGCGGTGAGCGGGGTATGGTTGTTATTGTAAGCGGTGTGGCGCAGAATAAGTCTTGAGAGCCGGGTAATTGTATCATGGAGGCTTAAGTCGGCGGCTAATTCCTCCAATGAACGGATTTGCTGGCCGAGATAGGGCAGAAAAGCCCGGTTGAATTCGGGGTGTTTATCGATCCAGTTTCGTACTTCAGGCATGGGAGCGTAAAGAGTTTCCACCTCGTCGATGGCCGTCAGGCTGACGTCGTGTTCATATTCATCCAATAGACAGATAACATCAAATACGTCTCCGGTGGACATTAAAAAAATTGTCAGCTCCCGGCCGCTGTCAGGGTTGATCCTCGACATTTTTACCCGGCCGTTGATGATTACATATAAAAATTGGCCGTTGCTGTTGCCGGTTTCCATGGAAGAATTTTTGGGCCATGTCTGCTGCTGAAAGGAGGCCAGCATCTCTGCGAGTGTCGTGCCTGCCAGGTTGCTGAACAGCGGTGTCTGCCGCAGTATGTTGAGATAATGGGAAAAGGATGGATGGTTGGCCAGCATTCAAGTGCTCCTTAATATCGTTAAGGCTGCTGATAAGAACTATTGAGATAATGATATGAACTGTATCGCTACCTCTTATCAAGCCTGGATATTATACTGATATTATAAATTATGCACTTTATTTGTGTTGTGGAATTAATTGGGAAGTTTCTGGCTTTTTGTCAGGAAATAATCAGTCATCAAATTAACATTCATGCCCGATTCCTCTGGCACAACGAAAGGTGAAAGTCACGGCAAAGGCCAACACCCCTGGCAGGTGATTTTCATACATATAAATGGTAAGCGATCAATTAACTACACCCAACTTCATATAACCCCCTTATTATCTACGGTCAGTTAGAATCGCGCAGATTTTTTCCTTCCAGTCCTCTATCTCAGTACTATATTCGGCTGCCGGAAATTCCTGTCCGCACTCCAGGCAGACTACATGAGCGTTATGTCAGCGTCCCTTCAGCTCCGCCCGGCCGCCGCAGAGGCGGCAGGACAGGTTCATCTCCTCTTCGTGTTCTGTCATTTTAAGCCTTTTTCATTACTGTTGCTGTTGCGGGCAGCAGATCATTCAGAATGACGTAGAAAACCGGAACCAGAAGCAGGGTGATGACGGTGGAGAACATAATGCCGAAGGCCAGACTGATGGCCATGGGGATCAGGAACTGGGCCTGGACGCTGGTCTCCATCAGCATGGGCACCAGACCGAAAAAGGTGGTAACCGAGGTCAGGACGATGGGGCGGAAGCGCCGGCAGCCGGCGGCCGAGACCGCCGCTATAATTCCCTGGCCTGCCGCTCGTTGCCGGTTTATTTGATCCACAAGGAGCAGGGAGTCGTTGACGACCACCCCGGAGAGGGCCACTATGCCGAATATACTGAGCATACTTAAACTGAAGCCCATGAGCCAGTGGCCCAGCACCGCCCCCACAATACCGAAGGGGATGGCGGTCATAATTAACAGGGGCTGACTGTAGCTTTTAAAGGGGATAGCCAGCAGGGCGTAGATCATGAGCAGGGCCAGAATAAAATCCCGCATCATGCTGCGCATTGAGTCCCGCCGCTCCCGCGCCTCACCCTGTAAGGTATAATGGAGGCCTGGATAATCAGCCGTCAGCCGCCGCAGGATTGTGGTTTTGAGATCCTTTAAGATTTCGGCGGCATTGGCCTTTTTGGCATCAACATTGGCGGTGATATCAATTACCCGCTGGCGGTCGGTACGGTTAATCTGTGAGTAGCCCCGGCCCTCGGTGATGATGGCGGCCCGGCTCAGGGGAATTCCGCCGCCAGTGGGGGTTCTGATGCGCATATTGTATAGATCCGCGAGATGGCGGCGGGCCTTATAGGGGTAGCGCACCATGACCTTGACCTCATTGCGGCCCCGCTGCATGCGCAGGGCCTCGGCCCCGTAAAAGGCGGCCCGTAACTGACGGCCCAGATCCTCTTCGGTGATACCTAAGGTGCGGGCCTCTCTTGTCAGCTTGAATTTAAATTCCTTTTTCCCCGGCGGATAGGAATCGGCTATGCCGCTCAAGCCCGGATAACGGTGCAGAAATTTTTTGACCTGGGCGGCGGCTTGGGCCAGCACCGCGAAATTATTATGGGTCAGCTGGACATCCACATTGGCGCCCATGTGCATGAGATTGGAGCTGAAGGTCAACGATTCAATCCCCGGAACCTGACCCACCTTGCGGCGCCAGCGTCTGGTGATCTCCTCGGCGGGGATTTTCCGTAAATCGCTGGGCTGGAGCAGGAGAGCCACCTCGGAGAGATAGCTCGCCGTGGAGGCGGCCTGCCCCATGGGGCCGCCCTTGGCAATGGTGCCGCCCACCACGGCGAATATATGGCGCAGCACGGAAACCTGTCCCGGCCGTTTGTCGTCCACCTCTCTGATAACCTCCCTGGCCTTGCGCACCAGCATCTTTTCCACTGCCGCCGTCTGGCTGACGAGAGAGCCGTGCGGCATTACCAGGCTGGCTGTCACCTTGTCACCGTCTACCACCGGCATAAAGGTGAATTTGATGATACCGCCCTTGACCAGGCCCACGGTAAGGAGGAGGACAATGAGGGCACCGGCAAAGGAGGCGTAACGGAAGTCAACGCATAATTCCAGAAAATGGCGGTAGGAACCATTAATAAAGGCATTTAACCAGCGGTCGAAACGCCGGCGGCCACGTTCGATGATATTGGGCTTGCCATTATCCTTGTCCCCCCCGAAAGACAGATGGGCGGGCAGCACGAAGATGGATTCAGTGAGGGAAACCATGAGAATGGTAATAACCACCATGGGGATCTGGCGGATAAATTTCCCCATGATACCGGTCAGAAAGATCAGAGGCAGAAAGGCCGCCACCGAGGTCAGGACGGAGAACACCACCGGTACAGCCACCTCACGGGTGCCGTCAATGGAGGCCTGCAGATAGTCCTTACCCGCCTGCCGGTGCTCGTAAATATTCTCACCAATGACAATGGCATCATCCACTACTATTCCCAGGGCCATGATAAAGGCGAAGAGGGAGATCATGTTAATGGAGATGGATAGGCTGGGCATAATAAGCAGCGCCCCGAGAAAAGAGACCGGAATACCCAGCATAACCCAGAGGGCCAGACGGATCTGCAGAAAGAGGCTCAGGACGAAAAAAACCAGGAAGAGGCCGTAGGCGGCATTTCTGAGCAGGAGGCGGAGCCGGCTGGTGAATAGTTTCGAGGTGTCGTTCCAGGTGGCGATATGCAGGGCCGGCGGCAGGGTTGGCGCCTTTTGTCTGACAAAATTGTTTACAGTTTTGGCGATTTGCGTGGGTTTCTGGTTACCCACCCGATAGATGCCGATCATTATCGCCGGCATGCCGTCAAAACGGGCGAATTCATCGGTTTCGGCAAAACCGTCCTTGACCACGCCGATGTCTTTGACCCGGATAGCGGTGCCGTCTTTGTTGGCGATGACGATAATATTACCGTAGCCCGCCCCGTGATAGCGCTTTTCCTTAGTGCGGATCAGGATTTCGCCGCCGGCGGTTTTGAGGGAGCCGCCGGCGAGGTCAACAGAGGCCTGACGGATACGGCTCGCGACCTGATTTAAGGTCAGCCCGTAGCGGCGGAGGTTGTTCTCCGGAATCTCGATGGAAATCTCATAGGGACGGACACCGCTTAATTCGGTCTGGGTAATATCGGGCATGGTTAGGAGTTCATTACGAATACTGTCCGCCCGCTGACGCAGGGTCTTCTCCGGCAGGTTGCCATAGACGACAAGAGACAGAACCTCCCGGCGGTTAAGCGTTTTGGCGACTATGGGCTGTTCGGCATCCTTGGGCAGGGTGGTGATGCGGTCAACTTCATTTTTGATGTCCAACATGACCAGATCCGGGTTGGCATCGCTCTCTAAGATTGCGGTAACCGCGGCCTGTCCCTCCTGGGCTTTGGCCCGCAGCTCCTTGATGCCCTTTACCCCGCTCACCGCGTCCTCAATGGGCAGGATGACGCCCTCCTCCACCTCTTCCGGACTGGCGCCGGGGTAGGATACCGTAACCACTACCCGGTCAAGATTGACCTCCGGAAAGACCTCCTGCTTGATACCGCGGCCCATGAGCAAACCGCCGATGAGGAAGAAGAGCATTAATAAATTGGCCGAGACATGGTTTTCGGCCATCCATTTAATCGCTGCCTTCATAACTGCCCGTTGTCCTCAAGGCGCAGAGGCATACCATCAACGGCCCCGGCCAGATTGCTGATAATCAGCCGTTCATTTTCTTTCAGTCCACCGCTGATGAGTATTTCGTTACGGTTCCGGCGGCTTATGCGGACTGGGATTATGCGTAATTTATCCTCCTTATTCATGAGCCAGACGGTGTTGTTATCACGCAGAGCCCCCACCGGTATGGGATAGACCCCCACCGCGGTTTTACCTTTGAATATAATATCGGCAAACATGCCCATGGTAAGGGCCGGGCGGCCGCTTTTGGGGTTGAGCAGGTTAAAGGGGTCTGGAATTTCCACTATCAGGCGGGGCATGCTGCCGGTTTGATCGACTTCGCTCAGGGAGCGGATGAGGCGGCCGGGCCAGGAGATGAGACGGCCGCCATCCCGGATCCGGACTTCGGCCCTGGAGCCCTGCCTTCTTGCCCGCCAGTTCCTGGGCAGTCGTAACCAGGCTAAATCAGACAGAGGAACAGGCACCACGGCCTCGGCGTAGTCCGTGCCAATGAGGGTGGCCGCCTTGCTGTTGGTCTGTAGATATTGGCCCAGGGCTATCTGTTCGTCTTTTACCCGGCAGTTAAAGGGGGCGGTGATCGTGGTGCGGCGCAGATTAATCTCAGCCTGTTTGAGAGCGGCCTGGGCCGAGAGCAGAGCGGCCCGGGAGTTTTTTAGCTGCGGGCCGTAGAGGGCCAGGGAGTCAGTGGGCAGGGGGCGGCCCTTATGCTGACGCAGCCATTCAAGGCGTGCCACCTGGGCCTTTGACCTGGTGGCGGCCAGCTCATATTCCATTTTTGCCACCTCGGCCTGAGCCCGGCTGATGGCTAATTTATAGTCAACCGCCTCTATGCGGAAGAGAATATCGCCTTTTTTAAAATAATAACCGGCAAGCAGGTTGGGAGCGGTATAGACCACCCGGCCGCTGACCTGCGGGCTGATGTTTACCTCGCGGCGGGGGTGGATAATGCCGGTTTCCCGGATCAGTACCCGGCGGTTCTCTCTTTTTATCTTGATTATTTTAACCAGAGCCCGGTGGATAACGATCGCCTTTTTGGCCGGGCTGTGGCGGCGGGCGGCCATGAACCTGAAAGCTATTATGCCGGCGGTGAGGATCAGCAGCGGCAGAATAATCTTCAGAATATTTTTTTTCTCAGGCATGATCCTCTCCTTTTCCCCGGAACAGTTTGAGCAGGGACTGAGAATAAAAACAGGCTAACATGCCGCTCACCGTGCTGAATGTGGTGACCCAGAATAAAATCAGATGCAGGGTGTGATGTTTATAAAAAAAGAGATCAAGAATAAAGAGGATGATGCCCAGGTGCATGAGCGAAGAACCAACCCGCAGCCAGTAGGATTTATGGGTAAAATTCAGCCCGCGGCTGCCGCCTGCCGCCAGGACAAGCACCATAAACTGCAGGATCAGGGTAATGATGAGGGTAACCTTCAGGGCCATGACTACCCCGGCGGTAAAGGAGATAATGACCACCACGAGAGTCAGCAGGGCGGCAAACCAGGTGAGTCGGCCGGCGCTCAACAGACGTTTGGGTACGCAGATGCCGAGGAGGAGGATGAGGGCGATGATAAAGGGGCTTATCAGGCGGTTCATGCGGGCCATATAGAGGGTCTTGGCGGCGGCCGGCATATGCTGGAGTTCGGCGAATTTAAAATAGAACATGCCGTAGATGCAGATGGCGGAGATAGCGCCGAGGACGGCGGCCGTGGCCAGGATGAGATAAAAATCATAGGATGCTTTTTTCATGGCTTATCAGAAGGTGTGCTCCCCCGGAAAGTAGAAAGAGGTAATAAAGGTAAAGATCATGGCGGTAAAACAGAGGATGCTTAAGATGGAGGTGAAATACCACATCCCAGGTTTATTGTGGGCGTAAAGCCGGGAATGCAGATAGGTGCTGTAGACGGCCCACATCATTATGGAACTGCATATCTTGGGGTCCCACCACCAGTTCGGCCCCCAGGCCTGCAGAGCCCAGGGATAACCGAGGAGCATGCCGAAGGTAAGCATAAAATAACCGAGTTTGGCAAAATCATAGCCCAGGGCCTCAATGGCCGGCTGTCGTTCGGCCAGCATGAACAGTGAGGTGATAAAGGTAATGGTGATACAGGCATAGGAGAGAAAGAGCAGGGGCGGATGCAGCCACATATAACTGGCGTTATAATAGAAGGTCATGCGCGGATAGAGCTTCATGAACAGGTTTAAGCGGGAGATGGCGGGGAGGTTGGCGCTGAACCAGGGCGCGGTCTCCTGAAAGAATTTGGCGAGAGGCCGGGCAAAGGGGTTGGCCGCCAGCAGCAGAATGGTGGTCTGAATACCTAAGAAGAGTTGCAAAACCCCGCGCAGGCGGTGATTATCGGTCTGCCGCCAGGCCCGATAGGCCATGAAGGCGTAAGCCATGAACCAGAAATAATATTTCTCGTTTTCTATCCAGAGCGGAATAATATAACGCGGTGGATGGGCCGGGTCGTAGAGGCTAAAGGCGTAGGCCGCCTGCCGGTTGATGAGCCGCAGTTGTTCATTAAGCCAGGGAACCAGATCCAGGGGCAGGCGCAGAGGCATATGGAGATAGATGCGGAGATGAAGCCAGGCGATGAGCAGGAATCCGGCGGCGAAGGCTGTATTGACGCCGAGCAACAGGCAACGGTTAAGGGAGTAAGCCCGCTCCTGTTTTCGGCAGGCGTTAAAGACTCCGAAGAGGGCGCTGATTCCGCCCAGGGCGGCCAGAAAATAGAGTAATATGCGGCCAATGGTGGTAAATTGGGCTAAATCTATTGGCATTTGTCATTATGTGGAATTTAAGAAAAATCTAACATAGCCGATAAATATAAAAAAAACATGAAGTTCTTGCGAAAGCGGGTAATTTATTCAACGCCTGAAACTCCACCCAATTAGGACAAAGCTCCTCAATCAACTGTTCAATTTTATTCATTGTTTCAGCGTAACCATTCAGCTGCACTCCATCTCGGAGTCTTCGTTTTTCTGAACGGTTACGGTTACGGTTTCGAGTTTTGGGTAATTTGTTGCCTTGGCTGAATAGTTACGTTTCAGCTATACTTTTCCCCTCTTCTGAGGGTTTGGTCTTTGTTTTGGGCCCACCCCTTTTTTGCATATTTTTTATCGTATTCAAATATACAGCCTCTACGGGCGAAAAACAGCTCGACAAGTTGCGCTTGTGATAGCCAGACCGTCTCCCCTCAATACGCACCTCCATATTAGGCTGACCGCTGGCACTTTCATAGATAATTATGTTACTCATATCATTCGGTCTTAATAATTATTAAATATAACCGCAAATGATGGTTGGTATTCATTGTTTCTGTTTAAGGTTGAAACCCCCGCCTTGTAGGCGGGTAGCATTTTGCTAGCGGTTGCTGTATAATTCCTCCGCATGAACTATCGCCAAGGGAGTCATACCAAGTTTAAGATTGAATATCACTTTGTATGGGTGACAAAGTACAGATATCATTTGTTGCAAGGGGACTTG
>DRPV01000112.1 GCA_011330685.1 Desulfobacterales bacterium | reverse complement strand
TATGTGGAACAGTGAGGTCTCTTACGGGGCCATCTTCCAGCAGGCCGAACGGGAATTTTCCGCTTTTAATTATGAGGAGGCCAATGTCCCGGCCCTGGTGGATTTTTTCAACACCTGTGAGGCGGAGTCCAAACGTCTGCTGACTAAGGAGCTGATTCTCCCCGCCTATGATTACGCCCTCAAATGTTCACATACCTTTAACCTTCTTGATGCCCGTAAGGCCATCAGTGTGGCGGAAAGAACCAGATATATCGGCCGCATTAGGGCCCTGGTCAGGCTGACAGCCCAAAAATATACCACCCAGCGTAAGAATATGGGCTATCCGCTCTTGCGGCAGGAACCTGCGGAATAATTTATATGAAAGTCACCTGCCAAGGGTGTTGGCCTTGCCGTGGCTTTCATGTTTCGTTGTACCCGGGTGACCGGGCATAGGCGTTACTTGAACAGTTGCTCAAAAATAACTAAAGACGAGGAAATAAATATGGCAATGTCCGATGAGCGGAAAAAGACCCTGGATTCGGCAGTCCTCCAGATTCAGAAACAATTTGGTAAAGGCTCTATTATGCGTATGGGCTCGGGGCCGGTGGAGCCCTGGCCCTGTATATCCACCAGCGCCCTGAGCCTGGATATTGCCACCGGTATCGGCGGCATTCCCACTGGCCGGGTGACGGAAATCTACGGCCCGGAGTCTTCCGGCAAAACCACCCTCTCCCTGCATGCCATTGCCGAGGCCCAGAAGAAGGGCGGGGTGGCGGCCTTCATTGACGCTGAACACGCCTTGGATATCCAATACGCCGCCCGTCTTGGCGTCAATATAGATGATCTTCTGGTTTCCCAGCCTGATTTCGGTGAGCAGGCCCTGGAAATTGCTGAAATCCTGGTGCGAAGCGGCAGCGTGGACATTATTGTTATCGATTCCGTCGCCGCCCTGGTACCCAAGGCCGAGATTGACGGTAATATCGGCGATTCCCACGTCGGACTGCAGGCCCGGCTTATGTCACAGGCCATGCGTAAACTGGCTGGAATTTTAAACCGCACCAATACCGCCCTCATCTTTATCAACCAGATTCGCATGAAGATCGGGGTAATGTACGGCAGCCCGGAGACCACCACCGGCGGTAACGCCCTGAAATTTTATTCCTCTCTGCGTCTTGATATCCGCCGGATTGGTGCCATCAAGGATGGGGCCGAGGTCGTTGGTAATCGCACCAGGGTAAAGGTGGTCAAAAACAAACTGGCCCCGCCCTTCAAGAATGTTGAATTTGATATTGTTTACGGCGAAGGCATATCCAAGGAAGGTGATCTGCTGGATCTCGCCGTGGAGCAGGATATTGTTGATAAAAGCGGAGCCTGGTATTCCTTTAACGGCGAGCGTATCGGCCAGGGCCGGGAGAACGCCAAGACCTTTCTCAAGGAACACAAGGAGATGATGGCCGAGATTGAGCGCCGGGTAAGAATGGGCTTTGGCCTTGATGTTCCCGGCGCTGAGGCCGGGAAAAAGGCGGAGGGTGGTAAGAAGTCGTGAAAGGCAATGAGATCCGTGAAAAATTTTTAGCTTATTTTACCAGCCGCGGCCACGAACTGGTGGAAAGTTCATCACTGGTACCCCATGACGACCCCAGCCTGCTCTTTGTAAACGCCGGCATGGTACAGTTTAAAAAGGTCTTCACCGGCGAGGAAAAACGGCCTTATAAGCGGGCGGTGAGCTGTCAGCGCTGCGTGCGGGCCGGCGGCAAACACAATGACTTGGAGAATGTCGGCTATACCGCCCGTCATCATACCTTTTTTGAGATGCTGGGTAATTTTTCCTTTGGCGATTATTTCAAGGAAGAGGCCATCAAACAGGCCTGGGAATTTTTAACCGAGGTCTTGCGGGTTCCCAAAGATAAACTGTGGATAACAGTATTTGACGATGATGATGAGGCTGCCGCCCTCTGGGAGAAGGCACCAGGCCTTCTTGAGGGCCGTATTGTCCGTCTCGGCGAGAAGGACAATTTCTGGGCCATGGGCGATACCGGTCCCTGCGGCCCCTGCTCCGAGATTCATTACGACCAAGGCCCGGAGGCGGGCTGCGGCCGCCCGGAATGCGCCCTGGGCTGCGACTGTGACCGCTTCCTGGAGTTATGGAACCTGGTCTTCATGCAGTATGAGCGTGACGAAAACGGCAAACTGCACCCCCTGCCCAGCCCCAGTATTGATACCGGCATGGGCCTGGAAAGAATAGCCGCTGTACTCCAGGGTAAAAAAACCAATTATGATTCCGATATCTTCAGCGGGCTTATCAGCGCCATCGCCGGGACTGCCGGGGTAAAATACGGCCAGGATGCCAAGACAGACACCGCCTTAAGGGTTATTGCCGATCACGCCAGATCCACGACATTTCTGGTGGCGGACGGGGTATTACCCGCCAATGAAGGGCGGGGCTATGTCCTCCGGCGGATCATGCGCCGAGCCATTCGTTACGGCCGCAGTCTGGGGCTCACCAAGCCCTTTATGCGGGGCATAACCACTGAGGTGGCAACCCGCATGGCAGGCTCTTATCCCCATTTGACGGCGGCGGCAGAGCTGCTGGCCCAGGTGGTGGTTAACGAGGAAAAACGCTTCCTTGAGACCATTGACAAGGGTTTAAGCATGCTGCGTGAGGAAATGCAGCGCCTGCAGGGTGCTGACAAGGCTATTGACGGTGATTTTATCTTTAAGCTCTATGACACCTTTGGTTTTCCGGTGGATATTGTCCGTGACATGGCCCTGGAAAAGGGCCTGAGCGTGGATGTGGCCGGATTTGAGCGGGCCATGGATAGACAGCGCCGCCAGTCGCAGGAGTCGTGGAAGGGCGGGGTACCAACAACCGCCCCTGGCCTGCGTGACCTGGCCCTTAAAACAGGCCGGACGGAATTTCTCGGCTACGACGACCTGATTGCCACGGCCAAAGTCAAGGCCCTGATTGCCGAAAACGGCGAAGCCGTTACCACAAGCGGGCCGGCAGAGGTGTTGATGGCCTGCGATCAAACACCATTTTACGCCGAATCCGGTGGTCAGACCGGAGATCAGGGCGAGGTTACCTGGAAAACAGGCCGGGGCCGGGTAATGGACACGGTAAAGACCGGCGATGGGGTATTTCTCCATCGGCTGCGGATTCAAGAGGGAAAACTGGCAACCGGCGACGAGGTGAAACTCATGGTAACCGCCGGCCGCCGTCATGATATTGCCGCCAACCACACGGCGACCCACCTTCTACAGGCCGTGCTGCGTCAGGTGTTGGGGGGGCACGTCAAGCAGTCCGGTTCCCTGGTGGACGCCCACCGCCTGCGCTTTGATTTTACCCATTTTTCTCCCCTCACGCCCGACGAATTAACCACGATTGAGAATATGGTTAATACTGAAATCAGGAGAAACATCACCAATTATACCAGGGTAATGGCGCTGGATGAGGCCCGAAAATCCGGGGCCACCGCCCTCTTTGGCGAAAAATATGGCGATAAAGTCAGGGTAGTGCGTTTTGGCGAATTAAGCATGGAATTCTGCGGCGGCACCCATGTGGCTGCCAGCGGAGAAATCGGCCTTTTCAAGATTGTCAGCGAAGGCGGAATTTCCGCCGGCGTGCGGCGTATAACGGCCATTACCGGCCGAGCCGCCATGCTGGATTATCAGCGGCTCAGCGCTCTCACGGCCTCCTTGGCGGCAACACTGAAAGCGGCCGGCGCCCCAGAGCTGCCGGAACGGGTTAAAAACCTGTTAAATCACGAAAAGGCCCTGGAGAAGGAAGTAGCGGCCCTGACGGCCCAATTATCACTGAGCAATATTGACAATCTACTGGAGAGCGGCCGTGATATCAAGGGGATACGGGTAACGGCCGCTCAGGTACCCCTGGATTCAGCAAAAACTCTGCGTGAGATCGGTGACCGCATGCGCGATAAAATGGGCAGCGGTGTTTTGGTGCTTGGCGGTGAACTCAAAGGCAAGGTGGCTCTCCTGACCATAGTCAGCAAGGACTTAATTCCCCGTCTGCGGGCCGGCGAAATTGTCAAAGAGACGGCGGCTCTCGTGGGCGGCGGCGGCGGCGGCCGTCCCGATATGGCCCAGGCCGGAGGCACCATGGTGGACAAACTTCCCGAGGCCCTGGAACGGGTTTATGACATTGTAGCGGCCCGAATTGATTGATTGTTTACCAAGTATAATTACCCATACCACCAGAATTTATTGTCAATTTTATAACCCATAGGCCTTGACAGCCTGATTTATATCTGCTAAAGAAATTCCATTTGGCTGAATCACTATTCATTAATTCGTCGGCAGAGGCCTAAATCCTGTACCAGCGAACGACAGCTTAAGGAGCAAAAAAAGATGATCACCTTAGATATGACGATGTGGGTTCACATCGTTAACATTTTGATTATGATTGCCGTCATGAACGCCGTTTTATACCGGCCGGTGCGGGCCATTTTAAAGGAACGTAAAAAAGAGGTCGCTACCTTAGAGACGGATATCGAGACCTTTGAAAAAAATGCTGAACTGCGTCTCGAGGAATTCGACCAGAAATTAGCCGCCGCCCGGGCTAAGGCAAAAGAAAAATACGATGTTGTACGTAGCGAGGCCATGGCGGTCAGTTCTGAAAAGATTGCCGCCATTCGCAAAGAGGCTGATCAGGAGAAAAGTGCTGGACTGGCTGATTTGGCCGGCCAGTTCGAGAAGGCCAAGTCTGAACTGCAGAATCAGATTGAGGGTTTTGGTAAAGAAATGGCTAATAAGATCTTAGGGAGGGCCGCGTAATAATGAAGGTTGCAAATGGTAAAATTAAATTGACACTGACCATAGCTCTTACCGTCCTGGCAGTAGCAACAGCAGCCTGGGCTGGTGAAACCGGCGATGCCCGGCCCTTAATCACCCACGGACAGTTAGTGGATTTTGGTCTGCGTTGTATGAACTTTGCGGTTCTCATGGTCATTCTGATTAAATATGTCGTCCCGCCCATCGGCAAAGCGCTTTCCGACCGGCGAACGAAGATTACCGAGCAATTTAGTGAATTGCGGGAAAAGCGGGGCGAGGTTGAGACCACCTATAAGGACTACGAGACCAAACTCAGCCATATTGATGAAGAGATTGAATCAATCTTGAATATCGCCGTTACCCAGGCCGAGAACGAGAAGGCGAGAATCATCAGTGATGCCGAGCGGACGGCCGAAGATATCAAGCGCAAGGCGGCTGTTTCAGTACAAAATGAATTAAGCAAGGCCCGCAAGGCCCTGCGTGATGAAGTGGCGGAACAGGCCGCGATTATGGCAGAGGAGATTATCAAGAAGAATTTTACCGAGACTGACCAGACAAAACTGGTTGAGGATTATCTCGGTCAGGTGGGGGCGATGGCATGAAAAATACCATTTTAGCGAAGAGGTATGCCAAGGCGCTGTTC
This sequence comes from Desulfobacterales bacterium, assembly GCA_011330685.1. GTDB lineage: Bacteria > Desulfobacterota > Desulfobulbia > Desulfobulbales > VMSU01 > JAADIV01. Next base: position 33,529 of record DRPV01000112.1, on the reverse strand, counting down.
TCAGTTGCCGATGAAGTGGATGCCTTTGATGAATACAGCAAGGCCTTAAAGGATTTTGCGGAGACGTTTAAAGCCAGTGCTGAGGTTCGTGATGGCCTTACTAATCCGGTTTATCCCCTTGATGTCCGCGAGAAGGTTATGGATTATCTTGTCGAGAAGATGGGAGTTTCCGGGGTTATCAAGAATTTCTTAAATTTAGTAGTTCAGAAGAAACGGGCGGCAGTGTTGCCTGATATCGCTGAGGCCTTTCAGGGCCTGGTGGATGAAAGAAGGAATGTTTGTCAGGGAACCGTGGTCTCGGCCATGGCCTTAAGCGCGGATCTGAAAGATAAGGTGCAGGCAACCCTGGAAAAGATAACCGATAAAAAGGTTATTTTGTCAACGGCGGTCGACCCGGCCATTATCGGCGGTATTATAGCCAAAGTTGGCGATCTGGTATTGGATGGCAGCCTGAAGAGCCAGCTGCTTGGCCTCAAAGAATCAATTAAGGGAGTTAATAATTAAAATGCAGATTAAAGCTGAAGAGATCAGTCAAATTATCAAGGGGCAGATCAAGGATTATGACAAGAAAGTCGATTTGAGCGAGACTGGTACTGTCCTCTCCGTTGGTGATGGTATCGCCCGTATCCATGGCGTTGAAAACTGCATGGCCATGGAGCTCTTGGAATTCAATAATGGCGTTCTTGGCCTGGCCCTGAACTTAGAGGCCGATAATGTGGGCTGCGCGGTTCTTGGTGCAGTTACCGGTATCAAGGAAGGTGATACCGTAAAACGAACCGGTAAGATTGCCGAGGTTCCCGTCGGCCCTGAGATGGAAGGCCGGGTTGTAGACGGCGTTGGCGCTCCCATCGACGGCCAGGGCCCCATAACCGCCAAGGAATCAAGAAAGATTGAGGTTATAGCCCCTGGTGTTATCGCCAGAAAGGGTGTTCATGAACCATGCTACACGGGTTTAAAGGCCATTGACGCCATGACCCCGGTTGGTAAGGGGCAGCGTGAGTTGATCATCGGTGATCGGCAGATTGGTAAGACTGCCGTTGGTGTTGATGCCATTATCGCCCAGAAGCACACCGGCGTTCATTGTATTTATGTAGCCATTGGCCAGAAAAAGTCCACCGTGGCCCTCATTGTTGAGGCCCTGCGTAAGCACGGGGCAATGGAATACACCACGGTTGTAGCGGCCTGTGCCTCTGATCCCGCGCCTCTGCAGTACGTAGCCGCTTATGCCGGCTGCGCCATGGGCGAGTATTTTCGTGATAACGGCCAGCACGCCCTGATCATCTATGATGATCTTTCCAAACAGGCTGTAGCCTACCGTCAGTTATCACTTCTTCTCCGCCGTCCGCCAGGACGTGAGGCCTATCCCGGAGATATCTTTTTTAACCACTCCCGTCTGTTGGAGCGGGCCGCCAAGGTCAGCGATGAACTGGGAGCCGGTTCCCTAACCGCCCTGCCGATTATTGAGACTCAGGCCGGTGACGTTTCAGCCTATATTCCGACCAATGTTATTTCCATTACCGATGGTCAGGTTTATCTTGAGCCTAACCTCTTCTTTGCCGGGGTTCGGCCCTCCATTAATGTCGGCCTCTCAGTATCCAGGGTCGGCGGCGCCGCCCAGGTTAAGGCCATGAAGCAGGTCGCCGGTACCCTGCGGCTTGACCTGGCTCAGTATCGTGAGCTGGCTGCCTTTGCTCAGTTTGGTTCCGACCTTGATGCCGCCACCCAGGCCCAGCTAACCAGAGGTGAGAGACTGGTTGAAATTCTCAAGCAGCCCCAGTACAAGCCTCTGTCCATGGAGAAGCAGGTAACAATTCTCTATGCCGGTACCAAGGGTCATCTTGATACTCTGCCGGTTAATACGCTGGCCGCGTACGAGGCCGAGCTTTATGATTATATTGATCGCAGCGCCCCGGACATTTTCAATGATCTGCGTGAAAAAGAGGCAATTGATGATGACCTCGATGGTCGTATGAAAAAGGCCATAACCGCTTTTACCGCCGAGTTTAAGAGCGCTAAGGGCATTAACTGATAATCGGGTTGGGAATCTATTATGGCGAGTCTTAAAGACGTTAAGCAGAAAATAGGCGGGGTTAAAAAGACCTCGCAGATCACCAGCGCCATGAACATGGTGGCAGCGGCCAAGCTGCGTGGTGCCCAGGAAAAAATGGAAAGCTTCCGGGACTATGCCGAGAAGTTCAATTCCGCCATGGGTAATCTCTCCTCTGGTATGCAGTCCGGGCAGTTTCCTCTCATGGAGGCCCGTGAAGTGCAAACCGTAGAGCTGGTGGTAGTTACCTCTGATCGTGGTCTGTGCGGCAGTTTTAATTCCAATGTGATTAACATGGTATTAAAACTGATTGCCGAAAAGCAGAAAGAGGGTAAGAAGGTCAGCATTGTCTGCATCGGCAAAAAGGGTTACCAGAAACTGCGCCACAGCGGTCTGGTGCGCAAAAATCATGTTGATATAATGGCCAAGTTTGAGATGTATAACGCTCGGGCCATTGCGCAGGATGTGGCGGATAACTTCATTGACGGTAACGCGGATGAGGTTTTACTCCTCTACCCGGAGTTCATCAGCGTCGGGGTACAGAAACCCAAGCTTATGCCCTTTCTACCGGTTCAGCCGGTGGCGGCTGAAGATGCCAAAGCCAAGACCAAGTCAACAGAGAAGAATGAAGATGGTGCTGAAGCCGTGGCCTATATCTATGAGCCGGGTTCCGAGGAGATCATGACTGTCCTTCAGCCCCTCTATCTGAATGTAATGGTTTATCACGCCATGTTAGAGACCGGGGCCGGGGAGCATGCCGCGCGCATGACTTCAATGGATAACGCCACCAAGGCCTGTCATGATATAGTTCATGACCTGACTCTGGTTTATAACAAAGTACGCCAGGGCAGTATTACTTCTGAATTGATGGATATTGTCGGCGGTGCCGAGGCTCTGAAGTAATAAGTTGTGGCAATTATAAATTGTGGCTGGTGTTTCTACGAACCAGCTTGATTGAATACAAGACAGTTGAGGAGTAGATATTCAGGGCCGTTTTTTGTTAAGTTTTACTCTGAATATTTACAATTCGCAGTTTCTACTCGTTTTGAAATTTAAGCGAATATTTACGTTGAGGAGGCGAAGAGCCAAATGAGTGCAGAACAAACAGCAGGAAATATAGGTAAAATTGTTCAGGTTATTGGTCCGGTAATTGATGTTGAGTTTGGTTCTGGAGATTTACCGGATATCGGTAATGCCCTTTTTATATCTAATCCAGGGATTAACGATGTCGTGGATAATCTGGTCGCTGAAGTCGCTCTGCACCTTGGCGATAATGTAGTGCGGACCATTGCCATGGATCAAACCGATGGTCTCCGTCGCGGTCAGGACTGCCGGGACAGCGGTGACCCCATTATGATTCCGGTGGGAGAAAGTTGTCTGGGACGGATTATGAACGTCGTTGGCCGACCGGTTGACGGTTTAGGGCCCATTGAATCCAAAAAGAAGGCCCCTATTCTGAAATTGGCCCCGGCCTTTACCGAGCAGGATACAGAGGTTAACGTTCTTGAGACTGGGATTAAGGTTATTGATCTTCTCGTTCCCTTTCCACGAGGCGGAAAAATGGGCCTCTTCGGCGGCGCCGGTTGCGGCAAGACGGTTATCATGATGGAGATGGTTAATAACATCGCCATGCATCATGGTGGTATTTCCGTGTTCTGCGGCGTTGGTGAAAGAACCCGTGAAGGAAATGATCTCTATAACGAGATGAAGGAATCCGGCGTACTTCCCAAAGCGGCCCTGGTTTACGGTCAGATGACTGAGCCTCCAGGAGCACGGGCCCGGGTTGCTCTCACCGGCCTTTCCGCTGCCGAGTATTTTCGTGATGAAGAGGGACAGGATGTTCTGTTCTTTGTTGACAATATTTTTCGTTTTACCCAGGCCGGCGCTGAGATTTCCGCCCTTTTAGGCCGTATTCCGTCAGCGGTTGGTTATCAGCCGACACTTGGTACCGATCTTGGTGAACTACAGGAGCGGATTACTTCAACCACCAAGGGTTCTATCACCGCTGTTCAGTGTGTTTACGTCCCCGCGGATGACTTGACTGATCCGGCTCCGGCTACCACCTTTGCCCATCTCGACGGAACGGTTGTACTTTCCCGGCAGATTGCCGAGCTCGGTATCTATCCGGCGGTTGATCCTCTGGATTCAACCTCGCGGATTCTGGATCCCAATGTTTTAGGTGAAGAACATTATGATGTCGCGCGCCGGGTACAGACGACCCTGCAGAAATATAAGGATCTGGCTGATATTATCGCTATTCTCGGCATGGATGAGCTTTCCGAAGAGGATCAGCTCACCGTTAACCGGGCTCGTAAGGTGCAACGTTTTCTCTCTCAGCCCTTTCACGTAGCGGAGGTCTTCACCGGTATGGACGGTAAGTTCGTCAAGGCTGAAGATACGGTCAGGAGCTTTAAGGAGATTCTCGATGGCAAACATGATGATTTACCAGAATCGGCCTTTTATATGGTAGGATCAATTGATGAGGTCATTGAAAAGGCCAAAAAACAGAATTAAGGAAGGGCGCAATGGCGGAGAAAATTCAGCTTGAAATCGTTACTCCCACCGGTGCGGTAGTCAGTGAAGCGGTTGATATTGTCACTGCTCCCGGTACTGATGGTGACTTCGGGGTGCTGGCAGGTCACGCACCGTTACTTAGCACGATTAAGATAGGCAACTTAGAGTATAAAAACGATAATCAGACCCAGACCATTATGGTAAATGGCGGTTTCTGTGAGGTGTCTAATAATAAAATTACCTTTCTTGTTGAGTCAGCGGAGCGCGGTGAGGATATTGATACTGAACGAGCTCTGCGGGCCAAAGAACGGGCCGAAAAGAGACTGGCCGAAGCCCAGCGTCAGCAGGAAGCATTCGATGTTGCCAGGGCTGAGGCTGCCCTGCAGCGGGCTATAGCCCGTTTGAAGGTTGGTGAGAAAAAATCCTGATTTTGCATTTCCTAATCTGGTGCCTGATATTCTGAGCTATGGGCAGTTTAAAGCCCCAGCCTGTAGCAGTGAATCAATTTTTTTTTTTATAAAAAAAGGCCGCTTATCTATTTATAGTAGATAGCGGCCTTTTTTTTATCTATTCTTCCTTCTTGTAACCTAAGTTTGCCTCAATGACAAAATCTCCATGTTCGGTGCTGAAGGGAATAACGATGGTGGGAAAATCGGTGTAATAGGAAATTTCTATCCCCTTGCCCACCACCATGGTCGGGGTCGCGAGATCAAATTTATGGTTAAGTTTGGAGAGAGTGGCCTTGGCCCCCCCGCAGATCATATTGGTTAATTCACCAACCGCGTCAACTATATCATCATTGATGGTCGTCTGCGGTTCCTCAAAAAGCATATTGGCAACGATCTGTAAAATGCAGGATTTGGAAAAGCTCAGAATCATACAGCCTTGAATAGTTTTCGAGGCCATCCCTATAAGTCCGGTAATTTCGCCGTAGGAACAATTACCCTCTTTTAATAATGGGCTGTTGGCGGTAACTTTGGTCTGACACATGGTTTCCAACACATTCTTGGTTGAAACCAGAAAAGGATTGATAAATTCTGCCTTCATGGTTAGCTTTTTGGGCTCCAGGATTAAGATAATTGTAACCGTTCAGCCAAGGCAACAAATTGCCCTTAACTATGAGCTGTAACCGTTCAGATGTGCTCCAGGTTCGTTCGTTTTGGCCACCGAGTCTGTACACCCCGTACGTGAGGTGGACAGGAAAGCGAAGACTCCGAAACGGACGAAAATGGGGTGCAGCTGAACGGTTACAGATAATTTGTTCAGCCACCAAAATCGTGTTGTTGGGTGCCGGGAGAACAGTTACAGCTTATAATTCAGGCTATATAAAAAAAAAATAATTGTCCAGTACTAAAACTTTTTTATTGGAGGTGGAGATGAAACCAAAGGAAAGACTTGCGATTATGCGCCAAAAGGCCGTTGAATTGCCGCCAGCCGAGCGCATAAAAAATTTTGATGAGGTTACCCTTAATTTTGATGAGAAGACCGCTATGCTGGAGGCCGAGCGCTGCCTGCAGTGCAAGAAACCTAAATGCCGTACAGGCTGCCCAATTCATAATAATATCCCGGAATTTATTCGCCTGTTACGTGAGGGACGGATTGAAGAGGCCTACTGGGTTATCCGTGAGACCAGTACGATGCCGGCAGTCTGTTCCAGAGTCTGTCCCCATGAGTTTCAGTGCGAGGGGTCATGTATTCGCGGCAAAAAGGGCGAACCGGTGGCTATCGGCATGCTTGAACGCTATATTGTTGACTGGATGGTTCTCAACAATATGAATATGACCAAGACCTGCGCTTTACCAAAAGAGGAACGGGTCGCCATTGTTGGCTCCGGCCCGGCCGGCATGGCAGTAGCCTATTACCTTGCCCATGAGGGTTATCATTGTACCATATTTGAGGCTCTGCCGGTTCTTGGCGGCATGCTCAGTGTCGGTATTCCCGCTTACCGCCTGCCCCGCCATATCATCAATGCCGAGTTTGACGCCCTCAAACACTGCGGAGTTGAAATAATAAATAATATCAAGATCGGTATAGATAAGACCATTGATGACTTACGGCAGGAGGGATTTAAGGCGGTATTTTTAAGCCCCGGCGCCCATGCCAGTCGTAAACTTGGTATTGAGGGGGAGGATTTAGAGGGCGTTATTCACGGGGTTGATTACCTGCGTGATGTCAACCTTGGCAAAGATATCCATCTCGGCAAAGAGGTGGTTGTGGTTGGCGGCGGTAATGTAGCCATTGATGTAGCCCGCACAGCCCTGCGTACAGGCTCTGACAAGGTATTTATTCTTTACCGGCGTACCATGGCCGAAATGCCTGCCGCCAAAGCGGAGATTCATCACCTGCGGGAAGAGGGGGTTAAGATTGAATTTTTAGCGGCTCCGGTTAAAATTCATGGCGTCAACGGCCGCTTATCCAAGATAGAGTGCATCAAGATGCGCCTTGGTGAATGTGATGCCTCGGGCCGTTGCCGGCCAGTACCCATTGAGGGATCTAATTTCATGATCAAGGCCGATGCCGTAATCCCGGCGGTGAGCCAAAAGGTAGATCCCACCGCCGGTGCCGGAGAAAATGTGGCAATGACCAAATGGGGGACATTTGATGTTGATCCCGATACTCTGCAAACCAACATTGAGTGGTTATTTGCCGGCGGCGATGCCGTTTTAGGGCCGCAGACCGCCGCTAAGGCTGTCCATCAGGGCCGTATGGCAGCGGAGTCCATTAAGCGTTTCATTGAGGGGCGGGATTTGCGTGAGGGTCGGTTTGATTCTGAAGAGCAATAACCCCATACTCCGGTAAGGTAAACGTTTCAGGGGTGCTGACGATTATTTTTCTTCAGTAGCTACAATTTCATCCAGGGATAAATCAAGCTCCTCTGGTGCCGATTCTATATCTAAACTAAGATCTATCGGTTCCAGAGAGGCTTTTTCCACCTCCTGGTTATCTTGATCAAATTCCAGCTCCAGTGCTCCGCTCTCCGGTTCCAGACTCTCCAGGGTTAATTCCTGCTCGTCAATCTTGACATCCTCTATGTCAAGAGACTCATCGGCCTGGGGGATGGCGGAATTCTCCCCGCCTGAAGAGGCAGGTTGCGGGGCATGAACCAAATCAGAGAGGTCTATTTGTTCCAGGTCAAGAGACATAGCCTCCGAGCCTGCCGCCTCTGCCGCCGGTTCTGCCGCTTCTTCTAAAGGAATATCGTCAATTTCCAGGGAGAGCGAGTCTATATCAAGGGTAAGCTGGTCATCATTCTTGTCTTCGTCTTTAGTTTCAGGCAAGGGGCTTTCTGATATTATCGACTCGGCATCCACATCCTCGCCAGAGATGTTTTCAGGCGGCAACTCCTCATCATCCCCATTCAGAGCCGCAGGTTCTGGTTCAAGACTGATGCCGGACTCGGGCTCTGCCGGGCTTAGTTCTTCATTGGAGGGATTATCCATGAGAGCCGCCGACCCTTCAGCCTTTTGCCAGTCATCGCTGTCCGGGTCAGCGCTCAAATCCAGGCTTGATTGGTCAAGGGGAGGCATTTCCCCGAGGTCAAATGAAATCTCATCCTGAGCATCATCAAGCGGAGTTGATTCATCACTTTCCGGCGTGGATTCTGCCGCGGACTGCTCATCATACTCCTCCTCCGGGGGCGTAGACTGCTGGATTGTCTGGTCATTATCACCATAAATAGAGCCTAAAAAATATTGCTCTTCTACCATGATGGCAGTGCCGTTTAATGTCTTCCTGGTTGCAGCAAGATCTTGATTGCAGCTCGGGCAGGAATCAAGACTGTCAAATGATATATAGCCGCATTTTGGACAAAGCATGGCAGAATCCTTTTTGAGTAATTAAGTAACGTAAACCGTTCAGCTGCCCAGGCACAATGCAACATGAAAATTCAGGCAGGGCCAAAGTGACTTTCATATAATTATCTTAAAGCAGAAAATATCTTCAGGTCAAGCCTGAGTCGCAAATTGTTGCAAAATAGTGCGGATCAGGATAATAAGTTATAAATTAAGTCTTACTAATTCAGCTATAGGATATCAATGTATTCTGTTCGTAGATTATTTCTTATCGTTTTTGTTGGAATAATGCTTGCCGCCTGTTCCTCCACCACCTATGTGCGGCATTTGGCATCTGACGCCTCACTTATTATTCCTCTTCAGACTACCAGTAAAGAGGTGTTGAATTATTTAGGGCCGCCTGATTATCAGCTTAAACTTGCTGACGGCAGGGAGTGGATTTATTTTCAGGGAAATAAGTCTCTGCTGCGCAAAACCCCTTATATAGGCTATAGGTTTGGGCGGGAGGATTATGATTTACTGGAGATTTTCTTGAAAAACAACGTTGTTCAAAGCCGGGTTTATCGTCTCTTTAATGAGCGCCAATTCAAGCAATTTAAAAAGAATAAGCTCAAGGCCGTTGAAAAGAAATAATTACGCCACCGCCCGGGCTCGAATGCTTGAGGAACAGCTTATCCCCAGGGGAGTGACCGATAGTCAAGTTCTCACAGCCATGGGTAAGGTGCCCCGCCATTTATTTGTTGAAGATGCTCTGCAGTCTCAGGCCTATGGCGATTATGCTCTGCCCATCGGTTCCGGCCAGACAATATCACAACCCTATATCGTCGGGCTGATGACTGAGGCTCTTAATCTGCGTCCGGAGCATATTGTCCTGGAGATAGGTACGGGCAGCGGTTATCAGACGGCTGTTCTCTCACAGCTTTGCGCCAAGGTTTATACAGTTGAGCGCCTGAAGCCCCTCTTCGTTAAGGCCCGCCGATTATTTGATCAACTCCATTATTTAAATGTGGTGTGTAAATTAGATGATGGTACCATTGGCTGGCCGGCCTATGCCCCTTTTAACGCGATAATTGTCACGGCTGCCGGGCCGGTTTTACCCTCCGCTCTTCTTACTCAACTGGCTGATCCGGGAACAATGGTTATCCCGGTGGGCAATCGGCAGAGTCAAAAATTAATGGTAGTTCGAAAACGTGATGGAGTCGTTACCGAAGAAGACATCGAAGATGTGCGCTTTGTCCGCCTCATTGGCCAACAAGGCTGGCAGCCATAATCAACTTTTCTGCTTGACAATAATAAGCTTCATATTATACATTAAAAGTTAGGGTTTAATTATTCTGCATAGATGTTGCCGTATAGTTGCTTCTATACATCAGGCCGGATAGTTACCAGTTATTAATTTTACTACAATGTTTTCTGTTGCAAGTATGAAATTATCCCTTATTACAATTCTAACGGCTTTGTCTCTGTGTGCCGTTAACGCCTATGCCGGTAATTCAGGTTCTGGAGCCGGAATGGAAGAATTGCGCTTTTCTTTTTCTCTCTTACCGGTCAAGAACACCAACACCTTGACAGGCTCCTCGTTTAGCCATAATTCTCTGGCCCGGCAGGGAGTTGTTTCATTAAAGAGTTCGGGGCTGAAGGCTGTTACTACTGTCAGTAGCAAACATATACGCGGCGGACTTTCCTATTTAACTGGCTCCGCCGTAGAAAATAATGTTTTCTCAGGTTGGTATCACTCTACTTCCGAGGTTGATCTTGGCCTGCGGCCTGTATTTATTTTACCCTGCGAATATCTCGATTTATATACCAGTCTCCACCCCCTTGATTCAACCGGGAAGAAGGGGCTTAGCATCCACGGCGCTTACCTCCTGAGTCCTAATCTGCAGATAAATGGCGCCTTTCTCGTTGCCCAATCGACGATTACCAAACAATCACTTAATGATAATGGTTTGCTTGTTGCCGGCGACAGCGCGAAAAAAACAAACTGGCAATTGGATCTGGGCGGGGCCATTCGTTTCAGTCACAATATGACCTATAGTATTAATTTTGGTTACATGGATGGCGGCGATATTTTCACCAAGGGGCAAGCTGCTAATTTAGACGGCGGCGGCAGCGCCTATGTAGTTAAGCATCAACTCAACATGAGCTTCTAATCCTGCTGATAATTGCGGTACAGTGGTTATTTTTACTTCTTTACGAGTCTTTCCCTTCCTAATTCGTCTCTCTCTTCTTCCAGCAGTTCGTTGAAATAAATTATTGATCTGAATTCGGTAGATTTTTTGACGGCCAGTTTACTGCTGGGCTTAGCAACATATATAAGATGCTTAATGCCGTATCGCTGGGCGGACTGCAGAATTTTTTCGGTGTCCTCCGCCAGCATGGTGGTTGATTTGTCAAATTTAATTACCTGCCGCAGTCCTTCCCAGAAGTCCTGATCCTCTTTTGGGCAACCAATCTCTTCAGCGCATATTATGCGGTCAAAATAGCCGTTTAAGGCGGTCTTTTTCATTTTAATGCCTAAGGTCTTGTTGTGGGCATTTGTCACCAAAAACACCCGTTTTCGCGCCCTTTTCAAAAACTTAAGAAAATCAACCACATAGGGATGAATTTTAATTAAATGGTCGATTTTTACCTTCAAAGCGGGAATATCCAGCCTTAATTGTTCCGACCAGTAATCAAGATCAGTCCAATCCAGTGTTCCCTCTTTGGCCTTGTAAGTTTGCAGTAACACCTTCCTCGCTTCCATATCGGACAGGTTATTTTGGGCCGCAAATATCCGCGGTACATATTCCTCCCAGAAATAATCATCATAATGTTTATCAAGCAGAGTACCATCCATATCAAGGAGTACTGTTTCAACCTCCGACCAGTCCAAAATCATTTTTTTATTCATCCTCTCATTTTCCGCCCTTCGCGGCTCCAATGAGATTCTGGAGCTGGTCAATATTATTTTCCCGCATATAACGCCTTATACCGGCTTGAATTTCATCAACGCTTGCCGGGTTGAAAAAATTCGCCGTTCCAACCTGGATCGCACTGGCCCCAGCCAGGATAAACTCCATGGCATCCTGCCATGTACTTATGCCGCCAATACCTATTACAGGAATACGAACTGCATCCGCCGCCTGCCATACCATGCGCAGCGCAACCGGTTTAATTGCCGGCCCGGAGAGGCCGCCGGTGATATTAGCCAATACCGGCCTTCTAAGCCTGATATCTATGGCCATGCCAATAAGGGTATTGATTAAGGAAACAGCATTTGCCCCGCCAGCCTCGGCCGCCCTGGCCATGGCTCCAATATCGCTGACATTGGGGGATAGTTTAACAATCAGAGGCAGAGAGGTTGCCTGACGTACAGTGCTGGTTAATTCCTCTGCCAAGCCGGGCTGAGAGCCAAAGGCCACACCGCCCTTTTTGACATTGGGGCAGGAAATATTCAGCTCAAGAGCACTGATCCCCTCTTCCTGATCAAGGCCGGCAGCGAGATGACGATATTCTTCAATACTATCTCCCAGGACATTGACGATGAGAGGGCATTTGTGACCTTTAAGGTATGGCAGTTTGTCTTTTATAAAGGCCTCTAAGCCGACATTCTCCAAACCGATGGCATTCAGCATACCGCAGGCCGTCTCTACAATTCTGGGCGGGGGATTACCGGGCCGGGGTCTGAGCGATATTCCCTTGACTACTATGGCTCCAAGATTATCAAGGTCGGCAAAGGACTCAAATTCCCGGCCATAACCAAAGGTACCAGAGGCGGTCATAACCGGATTCTTCAGTTGCAGACCACCACCAATATCTACCCTTAAATCTTGCATCCTGTCATTCTTATCATTTTTGTTGTTTTTGTTATTCATGATTTCCACTCAATCCGGTCAGCCGCAAAGACAGGCCCATCCTGGCAGACATGGAGATATTGCCCCCCTTTCTCGTTAGTATTTCGGGCGGTGACTGTGCAGCCTAAGCAGGCGGATATACCGCAGGCCATCATGGTTTCCATGGAGACCTGGCAGGGCCATTTGGAATGGCAAATGGCGGCCACGGCCCGCATCATCGGGTAGGGACCACAGGAGTACACCTGCCATTTGACCTTGTTGTCTTTCGCAAGCAGCGGCGGCAGAGCTTCAATAATAAAGCCCCGCTGCCCCATACTTCCATCATCGGTGGCATATTGCAGCGGACAGCCCAGGGCCTGAAAAGCGGGCAGAAATGCCATTAATTCCTCTTTATTTCTTGCCCCTAACAGAATATGGGGAGTTATACCCCTGCTCAGCATAGTTTGGGCGAGAAATAGGAGCGGAGCAACCCCCATGCCGCCGCCAATAAGGCAGCATGGGGGTTGCTTCAGGGTGAAGGCATTACCCAGCGGCCCAAGAATATCCAATCGTTCTCCCGCGTTAAGTTTACTCAGGAGAGCGGTTCCTTTACCCAGTCTTTTAAAGAGAATCCGGATTTCATCGCCCTCGACCTGATGAATAGAGAAGGGGCGGCGGAGCAAGGGATCAAATCCCATACCGGCCTTCACCATTATAAACTGACCCGCCTGGGCGGCAGCGGCAATTTCCGGCGCTTGTATACTCAAACGGTATATATCCGCTCCCAGGCTTTCGTTCAGGATTATTTGTCTTTTTACTTGTATCATTTTTGTTTAACGATGAGCCCCAATAAACGCTCAAGCTCCTCTGGTGACGAATATTCAATCTCTATGCGACCGGTATTACCCTTCTGGACGATTTTACTTTTTGCTCCCAAAAAATTCTTGAGGCTTTGGGTAAATCGCCGGCAATGATGGTTAGGGATAGCCCCCGGTTTTTTCAACCTTGCGGCTGGTTGATGAAGTTTAGCACCGTTATTTTTAATCTCACGCCCTAATTTTTCGGTTTCGCGAACAGACAAACTCTCTTTGATAATTCTGTCATGCAGGGCAAGGATATCCGCTTCATTTTCCAGACTTAACAGCACCCGGCCATGACCAGCCGATATATCACCATTGGCCAGACTCTGCCTGGCATACTCCGGAAGCTGCAATATCCTGAGACTGTTGGTAATTGTTGAACGGCTCTTCCCAACCCGCCGGGCGACTACTTCCTGGGTAAGGCCAAACTCCTCGACTAACTGGCCGTAGGCCTTGGCCTCTTCAAGCGGGTTTAGTCCTTCGCGCTGGATATTTTCAATAAGGGCCAATTCCAGGCGGTCAGATATCGAGATATCTTTAATTAACACCGGCACCTTTTCAAGCTCGGCCAGACGGGCCGCCCGCCACCGTCTCTCACCCGCAATCAGTTCATATTTATTATCTGCCAGACGGCGCACAATTAAGGGCTGTAAGACCCCCTTTTCCTTGATAGAGGCACTGAGACCGGCCAGTTCCGCTTCCTTAAAATTAGTGCGGGGCTGATAGGGGTTGGGAATTATGAAATCCAGGGGACAGAGAAAATATGGCCCCCGCCCCTCATTTGTTTCTCCAACTCCACCCCAATCGGCATTGAGATCATCATTATCCGAGGCGGGAAGAAGCGCGTTCAACCCCCTTCCCAGTCTATGAGTTGCCATGATTTCTCTCCCTTAAACGTTCAATAAACTCTTTACCGAGATTCATATAGCTTAAGGCCCCGGTAGAATGCTTATCGTATTGATGAATCGGCAGCCCATGACTGGGGCATTCGCTAAGACGAACATTTCTTGGAATTACCGTATCATATACCTGCGTTTTAAAATGCTGTTTTACCTCTTTGGCAACCTGATGGGTAAGGCGGTTACGCCTGTCATACATAGTGAGCACAATCCCTTCAATAAAGAGTTTATGGTTATATGAATTTTTTACCAGCCTGATGGTACGTACCAATTGACTCAACCCCTCCAGGGCGTAATATTCACATTGAAGGGGAATAATTATGGCATCGGCCGCCGTTAAGGCATTAATGGTCAATAAGCCCAGGGATGGCGGGCAGTCAATGAGAATTATTTCATATGACCCCAAGAGCGGAGCCAGGAGGTCGGAGAGGAAGCGCTCTCTCTTTACCGCCGACATCAACTCCACCTCGATGCCGATGAGATCGACATGAGTGGGAAGAATAAACAGGTTCCCCTCTTTGTCCACCTGTCTTATAGCCTGCCCGGCATCAGCCTCGTTGGTAAAGCAGTGATAAAGATGATGCTCCATCTGTTGGGCGTTTATCCCCAGACCGCTTGAGGCATTACCCTGAGGGTCTGAATCAATTACCAGCACCTTAAGGCCAAGAAGAGCAAGGGCGGAGGCCAGGTTTACCGTAGTCGTGGTCTTTCCCACCCCGCCCTTTTGATTGGCCATGGCGAACACCTTAGCGTTTTTTTTCTGTCCCATCTGTTAACTTCTCCAGTCACTTATCGGGTAAGCGCTCCATGAACACCACCCTGCACACGTTCCAATCCCGCGATATACCGATGTAATCGCGGGATTGGAACGTGCACATGGCGGCAGTTAAACGCTTACACCTCGGGGGGTGTTTTATTATTCGTTTACCGCAAACGTAACCGTTCAGCAGGAGCAATAAACTCCCCTAAACGCATAACTGTAAACTAAGAGTATGGATAAAGAAACACAGCGCAAAGAGCATGTCAAGAACGGATGTTTCACGTGAAACATTTTACCGCTTTAATTTTAGACGAAAATAGCAAAAAATCCCCACTATCTCTTCACCGGCTTGGTAATGAGTTTTTGGGAACAAAACCAACGATCGTAGAAAACGACTTGGCTTTTTTTAAAAAAGCAATTAAAAACTCTAACCGAAGAGGACTCTTGCAATTCGGGGGCAGAATAATTTTCGCAAACAACGCGTCAACTGCTCTTCACTCTTAAACACAAAACGTAACCGTTCAGCCAAGGCAACAAATTGCCCTTAACTGTGAGCTGTAACCGTCCAGGTAAGCGTAGACTCCGAAACAGACGAAAATGGGGTGCAGCTGAACGGTTACCACAAAACCCTCATGTTAATATGGAGACACAGTGAATATCAGAGGAGTAATTACCCTTATAATGACCCCGGTTTTGACGGTTGTGGCCTGTATCATAGCCATCATCGCCACAATCATCTTTCGGGTATCCTGTGCCAGGGTACAATTTTTACCCCGTTATTGGGCCAGAATTATTTCTCGGCTGGCCGGCATGCGGGTAACGCTGCGCGGGGGTGAGAACCTAACTGCCGGCCAGCCTCATATTCTGGCCGCCAATCACCAGAGTCAATTTGATATATTTGCCCTGCAGGGATATTTGAATATTGATTTCCGCTGGCTGGCCAAAAAAGAATTATTTGAGATCCCTGTTTTCGGTCTTGGTATGCGGCAGGCGGGTTATATCCCCATTGACCGTTCGCGAGGCCGGGAGGCGATTAAAAGCCTGTACGCGGCAGCGGAACGTATTGCCGCCGGGGCCTCGGTTATTATCTTCCCAGAAGGGACGAGGAGCCCGAACGGCAAGTTGCAGGAATTCAAAACCGGCGGCATGGTTTTAGCGATTAAATCCGGGGTTCCCATAGTGCCGGTAGCCATTTGCGGTACTCACGACATATTACCCAAGGGCAAATTATTAGCCCGTCCGGGACGAGTCACTATCAATGTGGGCCGCCCCATTGCCACCAGTAATTTTAAGGTCAGCGACAAGCAGGAGCTGGCCCGCCGCCTGCACGATGAGGTGGCCGCTCTAATGGAAAAGGGGCAAGCCTGAGGACAACTTAGACCGAACTATGGCCATGTATCGGAAAATCAAAATTTTTATTGTTTGCTTCACAGGAAATCTCTTACAGCCGTTAAATATCGAATATCGAACAAGGAATATTGAACCGCAAAAGTTAAAAACTTCGAACTTCGACATTCCTTGTTCGATATTCTGCGGTTCAAAGAAAATGTATGGTGAAGCTCGCCGTTTATTCTCGCCCGCAGGGCGGTATGTACAATCATAACCAAATAGCCCATGGATAGTACGTTTACACACAATTGACAAACAAATTTTCACGAGGTTTGTACTCAAAGGAGGGGTGATGGATATTTCACAGACAATCGCGGATCTGAAGCGGCAGCCGGGCTTTGCGGAGAATGTTGGTATGATTTTGATACATAACGGCACGGTACGGGGCTGGTCACGACAGGATCGGCAGGGAGTAATTGCCCTTGAGGTTAGTCCTGATCAGAAAAAGATCGAGGAAATCCGGCAGGAGTTTCTTAAGTGGCCGGGAATTTTTGATATTAAAGTAGAGGCCCTGACTGGAACCTTCGCCCCCGGTGATGATCTGCTCTTTTTAGTGGTAGCAGGTGATATTCGCGAGAATGTCAAGGCGGCTCTGGCCGGGCTTTTGGATCGAGTCAAAGCCGGGCCGATAAAAAAACGGGAAATCACCTCGGATCAAGTTAGACAATCTTCCTGAAAACGCAGCACTCCGGCCCCGGAGTCCATTAAAACAGACGCTCCAACCGGCAGCATGACATTATCAATCCCATGACTGACCGGGAAATTGGCCCAGACCGGCACCCCCTCTCCAGTAAGCTCCAAGACCCGCTGCCAGATTAATTCAATATCGGCCAGCGTTCGCAGATCACTATTCAAAAAACCGCCCACTATCACCCCGGCCACCTGCTCAAGCCGCCCCGCCTGCTGGAGATGAGTCAACAGGCGGTCAACCCGATAGGGCGGCTCATTGATATCCTCAATAAAGAGGATTGTCTGTTGCCAGTTTGGTTCATAGGGGGTCGCGAGAAGATGAACAAGGGTGGTGAGATTACCGCCCATGAGACGGCCTGCCGCCTGGCCGGGGCGGATAATCTCCAGCCCCTTTACCTTTAGCGGGGAGGGACGGCAAGAGCCGAGAACCACGAGAGAGCTGTCCAGAGCCGGGCGCCCAGTCCGCATAATGGTTGACAGCATAGGGCCGTGCCAGGTAATCAGGCCGGTTTTAAAGGTTATGGCGTTCAAGAGGGCGGTGAGATCGGAAAAACCAAGCAGGATTTTAGGATTTTCCGCAATTAGTTCAAAGTCAACAAAAGGCAGAAGACGGGCAGAGCCAAAGCCACCCCGAACCGCCATAACAGCCTTGATATTGGTATCGCTAAAGCAGCCATGCAGTTCCTGTAAACGCCTGCTGTCTACTCCAGCAAGATAATTGTGCCGCCGCCTGATGTCCGCGGCACAAACCACCCGCAGACCGGCATCTGTCAACCATTGCATCCCGATGTTTATATCGGCGTTAAGCGGCCCGGAAGGAGCGATAAGGGCAACATGGTCGCCCCGCCGCAGGGCCGGAGGGATAATAGTTTTAAGAGGCGCAGCGTTCATAAATCAGTTTCAGCCCCTCGAGAGTAAGCAGAGGCTCAATATGTTTGACAGCCGGGGTTAAAGGAGCGATGAGACGGGCAATGCCGCCGGTGGCCATAACCAACGGCTGGCCGCCTGTGAACTCGGAGCTTAAGCGTTTTATCAGCCCCTCAATGAGACCGCTGTAACCAAACATGACTCCTGATTGAATGGCACTTACCGTGTCGCGGCCAATGGCAGCTTCAGGCGGCTTGAGGTGTACCTGAGGAAGACGCGCAGTCCTGACTCCGAGGGCTTCTAAAGAAATGGCAAGACCTGGGGCAATGGCACCGCCAAGATACTCCCCCCGCTCAGAGACACAATCAAAGGTGGTGGCAGTGCCGAAATCAACAATAATCAGGGCCTGACTGAATTTATGAAAACCGGCCACGGCATTTACCAGCCTGTCCGCCCCCACTTCCGAAGGGTCAGCGGTGCAAATTGGTATGCCAAGATCAAGCCTGTTAGTCACCATCAGGGGGGTGAGTGAAAGCTGACGGGCAAAATTCAGCCAACTCTCTTCGAGGGGTGGCACAACATTGGCTATTACCATGCCGGTGAGAGCGGTAAAATGTATACCCCGCATGGAGAACAGGCCATGCAGGCAGGCAGCTATTTCATCAGCCGTGGCCCGGTGATTGGTCTGGATACGCCAGTTGTAAAGCAGACCTTCCGCCGCGAAGAGTCCAACAACGGTATGACTGTTTCCTATGTCAATGGTTAGCAGCATTTTTCTCTCACATCATGCGGATCCGGCCGCAATCAGGGCACACCCAGGTGGGGCCGTTGGTGAGTCCCCATTTGTTTTCCGTAAAACACTCTGGGCAGATCTGGAAGCCACAGGGGCAGTTCCAACAGAAAGGCAGCTCCCGGCGGCAGCAATGGCAGACAAAATTTTTGCCGCCCCGCCGCCGCTGACTGTATGATCTTTTTTCTTTGCTCATCTCCCAGATTCCGCCTTTAAAAGATGATGTGGCAGACCGCTGCTACCGTGCCCGTAATTCACATTCATACCCGCCCGCAGCAAGCGCCAGACAAAGGAGCTGCTCTGGCGGCAGGCCAGTTCGTAATCTGCCCCTAACAGCCGATAAGCCGCAAAAGCAGAGGCAAAGGTGCAGCCAGTGCCATGAGAATTTTTGACCGCTAAACGAGGCATACTGATCTTAATTGGCGCTTGCGGCTCCGTGGCAAGGAGCAGATAATTATCCACCTCACTGCGAGCGGCAAAATGCCCCCCCTTTATCACAATGGCCTGAAGGCGGGGATAGCGCCCCAAAAGCCCCCGCGCCGCGCTCAAAGAATCCTGGGCAGACAGACAATCTTCACCACTTATCTGCCGCAGTTCAACAAGATTAGGAGTTAATACCGTAACCCGGCTGATTAGACCGTCTAAATCCGGCAGATCGGCAGCAGAAACCAACAACGGCATACCACTGGTTGATGTCAGAACCGGATCATAGATTATTTCACCCTGGAAGTCATCCAGAACCTGATTAACCGCCGAGGCAATCAACGCCGAGCCAATCATGCCAATTTTGATATGACTTACCTGCAGGTCAGCGAGGACAACCCGCACCTGCTCAGCGACAATTTCCGGGGCCAGGGCATACACGGCTGTAACGCCCAGCGTGTTCTGGGCCGTGAGACAGGTTATGGCGGCGGCCCCATAGACTCCGAGGCGGGTAAAGGTCTTGAGATCAGCCTGAATTCCAGCCCCCCCGGAGGGATCAGAACCGGCAATGCTCAAAACCGTCTGCGCCAGACAGTCAGCCACCGGCAGCGGCAGATTTAATCTCCCGCAGGGTCAGCTTGTATTTTAGATCCTTGCCGGCGAGGGGGTGATTAAAATCAAGAGTGGCAAATTCTTCGTCTAAGGCAGTGAGCAGGGCCGGAATCTCATGTTTATTACCCTCATGATCAATTTTCATGCCCAACACCATACCTGGGCGCAGGTTCTGGTGGTCGGGAAGCGTACTACGTTCCATGCGGTGAATAAGCTCCGGTTTAACGGGGCCATGGGCCTGTGCCGCCTTAATAATAAAGGTTTTAGTCGCTCCAACCTCCATATTAATCACTGCCTCCTCAAAGGCCGGCAGCACCTCCCCGATACCAATTTTAAACTCCAGCGGCCCGCTGGCCTCTGAAGATTCAAAGACCTCGCCATTTTCCAAAAAACCATCATAGACCACAACGACCTTATCCCCGATTCCTGCTTTCATTATTTTTTTCATCCCCCCTGATTGGCTTTCATAAAAGATTTTTGCTTTTTTTCTAACAACAGCGCCAGTTTTTCAAAACTAGCCGGCAGTTTGACCGAGGCAATATCCTGGAGATTTTTTTTAACCCCGTAGTCTTTAACCATTTTTTCGGCGGCCTGGCCGTAGGCCGTAATTGTCTGCTTCACCAATGTAAATATTACATCATAGGGAAACGGCCTGGAAAAATGGTTAATAAAACTGTCAATAAAATCTCGCAGTTCACGCCCCTCTTTATTTGAGCTGACGTGGGTTATTTTACAGCTGTTAACCGCCTTTTCTAAAATTATCTGTAATTCAACCTGGTTCAGAGCATGATGTCCCTTAAGTGAGGTCACCATTAGTTTCATGGAGCGAATAATACCCTTAGGGCCGGTAAAAAAATCTCTGGTCTTTTTGCTGCTCAAAGTAGCAGGGTTCACCGGCGAATTATTTTTTTTGATTTCATCCTGGAGAGCCGGAATAATCTTATTTTTGAGAGTCAAGTGATAGATATTCAGGAATTCGAGACTTTCAGCAATTTTAGCGCAGGTCTTAACCGTCTCGCGCTTGTGGTATAAATCACTTAACAACCGGTAAACAGCGGCAGCCTGCTGTAACACTCCATTTAATAACTCCTCGGTATTTTCCAGGGCGGCAAGTTCTGGAAACCGACGATTAAGAGTCTTTATACTCTCTTGATCCACGGATAATATACCCGCCGTTTTGTTATTGAAGATCAGCAATTGTTCTATAGTCTTGCTGCCTAACTCAAGATAATGATAAAGAATCTCTTCCACCGGCCGGGGGAAATTAAGAATATCAACATGCTGAAAACGGGATTGTAGCTGAGCTGCCTGACTGCTTAAGGCCGCGATACCGGGTGGGCCGTCATCCTTGGTTTCCGCGCTCACGGTCAGCAGCCGGTAAACCTCCAGACCTTCTTTAAATATATGGGGCTGTTGACTGGTTATATGTCTGGCGAGAGGCAGAATGTTTTCAAAACTAAGGAGCCGGCGAATTTTCTGGTCAGCGCTGAAGAACTTATCTGTCAGCTGATGCAGCGAAGACAGCAAAGCGGCAAGCTGCCTGGATTTTTTCTTGAGTTGAAGGGCAGCCTGTAAAGCGGACTCAGGATTACGACAGTCAATCAAATCAGCCAATTGATTGCTGACTTCGTTATTACATAATTTAATGTGAACGGCAGCCCCCTTGGCCTGGCGCGGATAGCCCTGCAGGGCCTTCTGCAACTCCTGGGAGGAAATTCCCATCACCTTTAAGTTACCCTCTATGGCAATGATATCAATGTTTTTCCATACGGTAATCCGGGGATCTTGCAGTAAATTAAAGAGTGCCTCCTTCTCCACGCGCAGATATTCACGGATATTGGTAAGAATATCTTTACTTTGTTGCAGACTGTCAGCGGTCATAAATGGCGTTTAGAGTGGAAGAAAATTACAAAAAGGGCTATATTACCCAAGCTTGGATTAATTTTAAATAAAAATTTAATCCATCCTCAACGGATTCCAGCTCTTGGCGCTTTACCGACCCTTGACAAATATTCCTGATGGACATATTCTACCACGATTGTGGAATTAATCTGCGAAAAATACAAAGAGGAAATGTCCACCGCTCAGGCCCACTGCCGACACGCAGAAGAGTACTGTAAATTCCGTACCTCCTGCATAGCATATTTTATCGGCCGGGAAAATGGTACCAATATTGATGCTCTGGTAAAAAGTCCACATTTGGCAATTTTACCATAGGTAACCCCTTGAAATCATTAGGGGCAGAATTAGATCTTTCGACTTTTTACGATAGCATCAATATTCCAAGCTCACAGGCCGATGAAAACGGCGGACAGGGAGACAAAGATGACCGAATTAAATTTTAAAAAAGGCGGCGGCCTGCTGCCGGTAATTGTCCAGGATTATACAAGCCGTGAAGTCCTGATGCTGGCCTATATTAATAAAGAGGCCTGGGAACAGACCATTGCCACCGGCAAGGCCCATTTCTGGAGCCGTTCCCGGGGCAAACTGTGGTTAAAGGGTGAATCATCCAGACATTACCAGATAATCAAGGAAATACTGCTGGACTGCGATGAGGACACGGTAATTTATCTCGTGGAGCAAAAGGGCGGCGCCGCCTGCCATAAAGGCTATCGCAGCTGTTTCTTCCGCCGCCTGCGGGATGATGATTTTGAAATTAAAGATGAGCCGGTATTTGATCCGGCGGAGGTTTATAAAAAATGAAGTTGTTAAAACTTGGTATCCCCAAGGGCAGCCTGGAAAAGGCGACCATTGAGTTATTCGACAAATCCGGCTGGAAGATCAAAACCGTCTCCCGCAATTATTTCCCCGAAATTGATGACCCTGAGCTTTCCTGCTCCATCTGCCGGCCCCAGGAGATGTCCCGGTACATAGAAGATGGGATTCTGGATGCTGGTATTACCGGCAAGGACTGGACCCTGGAAAATGAATCCGATATCGTGGTGGTGGCGGATCTGGTCTACTCCAAGGTCAGCCGCAAACCAACCCGCTGGGTAGTGGCGGTGCCGGGAGATTCGGACATTAACTGTCTTGCTGATCTGGAGGGCAAAAAGATTTCCACAGAGCTGGTGAATTATACCAGGAATTTTTTTAAAAATAAAAATATCAATGTTGAGATAGAATTTTCCTGGGGGGCAACCGAGGCCAAGGTGGTCTCGAAGCTGGCCGATGCCATTGTTGAGGTCACAGAGACCGAGACTACAATCCGCGCCCACGGCCTGAAGGTAATTTATGAAATGCTGGAATCAAACACCCAGTTTATTGCCAACAAAAAATCATGGGATGATCCCTGGAAGCGGGAGAAGATTGAGAATATAGCCATGCTCCTGCAGGGTGCCCTGAAGGCCGACAACATCGTGGGACTGAAACTGAACGTGGCCAACGACAACCTGAAAGAGGTTATTTCTCTGATGCCCAGTATGAACGCCCCCACCATCGCTCACCTCTATAACAAAGACTGGTGTTCTGTGGAAACAGTTATTTCGGAGCATGAGGTGCGTGATATTATCCCCCGTCTTATAAAGGCCGGGGCTGAGGGTATTATAGAGTATCCCCTCTCCAAGGTTATTTAGTAAGCGCTCCATGAACACCGTCCTGCACACGGTTCAACCCCTGCGATATACCGTTGTAGTCGCGGGGGTTGGAACGTGCACATGGCGGTACCCCTGAAACGCTTACAGTTATGGGGCTATATGGAGTTGGGTTGTTGTTAATTGATCGCTATCGTTATTTTAGGGATTGCTGTCTGCCAGGTTAAAAACTAAATTGGATAACTATGCTTAATTACGCCAGGATTAAATTTTTAGCCAGTGCCTTTAACATGAAGCAGCTTCCCGAGGACACCCTGCCGGAGGTCGCCTTTGCCGGGCGCTCCAATGTCGGAAAATCCAGTCTCATCAATAAACTGGTCAACCAGCGTAAACTGGTAAAGGTCAGCTCCCGGCCGGGCAAGACCCAGAGCCTTAATTTTTTCCTCGTGGACGAAACGGCCTATCTTGTTGATCTTCCCGGTTACGGCTATGCCAAGGTTCCCCACAGCATGAAGGGCCTCTGGCAGCAATTAATCGCCGATTATATAGAAACCAGGCGCTCTCTGCGCTGTGTAGTGGTTATTCTTGATATTCGCCACCCCCTGAAGACTCTGGATTTTGAACTGCTCTCCTGGCTCCGGGAAATTAATGTCCAGGCCCTGCCGGTTTATACCAAAATTGATAAAATTCCCCGGGGCCAACGTCTGCGTCACGCCGCGGCTCTGGACGCCGGACTTGGTATCTCACCGGATGAGCGGCTGTTATTCTCGGCCAAAACCGGTGAGGGTAAAGATGATTTAATCATTCGTCTTGAGGAATTCTACCGTTTAGACGGTTAAGGGCCGGAAAATAGAATGGCAAAGGCAAAAATACTCTATATAGACGACGAAAAGATTAATCTAAGTAATTTTGCCGCCTCCTTTAAGGATGAATTTGAGGTTATACCAGCTATTTCCGGTAATGAGGGCTTGGAAATTTTTAAGGCCGATAACGATATAGCCGTGATTGTCGCTGATCAGCGTATGCCCGGCATGAGCGGCGTAGAGATGCTGACCAGAATTTACGAGATGAACCCCGATCCCATCCGCATTATTCTCACTGGTTATATCAATCCGCAGGATATTATTCTGGCCATTAATCAGGGCCATATTCATCAATATATCAATAAGCCATGGAATATAGACCAGGTGCGGAGTATTCTGCTCCAGGCCATTGATAAATATCAGCTGACCAAGGAAAACAAACGCCTGCTCAAGGTTCTGGCCGAAAAAAATGAGGCCCTGCAGGCGGCCAACCAGCAATTAATCGCCGATATTGAACTCCAGGCCCAACTTGAGCGCCAGAATCGTGAGAATGAAATCAAGATGATGTCACAGGCCAAAATGGCCTCGCTGGGCCAGATAGCCACTGGTATTGCCCATGAAATAAATCAACCCCTGACCTTTATTAAAATTGCTCTGGAATCCACAGCCCGCGATATCGAAAATCAAACCCTTAACTTCGATGAACTGCTGGAAGATATTAATGAATCGCAAAAACAGATCCGCCGGATCACCCTGATTATAGATCATCTGCGCACCTTTGGCCGTAACAACAGTGATGAACTGAATCCGGTAAATATGCCTGAGGCCCTGGACAGCGCCCTGATTTTATTTAAACAGAAGATCAAGGCCGGCGGTGTGGAACTGCGAATTACCGGGGCCGACAACCAGCCCTTGGTGTATGCCAACATTTCCAAATTAGAGCAGGTATTTACCAATCTGATCCAAAACAGTATGGATGCCCTGGAAGATGTGGATAACGGTCGCATAGAGGTTGCTTTTCAGCAGCGGGACGGGCAGTTGATTACCCGGTTTATCGATAATGGCATGGGAATGCCTCCGGATATACGGGAAAAGGTCTTCGAGCCATTTTTCAGCACCAAGGAGACCGGCCGCGGTACCGGCCTGGGGCTCTCAATTATCTACGGTATTATCAGTGAACTAAACGGTACCATTGACTGCGAGTCATCTCCTGGTCTGGGTTGCGCCTTTACCATCAGTCTGCCGATTTTAAGCACTTGATTACGAACTTTAATCCCCAAATTGAATATCCCAAAAACAAACACCGAACACAAAAATATTCCGCTTTAAACTGAGGAGAATGGAAAATGTCATTTAGCTCTTTTGAGGAAGCCTTAAATATCTGTATGAATGCCGGGGAAGGCAGCAAGGAACAGGACGAGGCGCTCCTCTACTGCCTGGAGTACGCCCCCGACGATTTAAAGGAGCAACTACGGGGCATCATACGGCACAGCCCAGCCGGCCA
This sequence comes from Desulfobacterales bacterium, assembly GCA_011330685.1. GTDB lineage: Bacteria > Desulfobacterota > Desulfobulbia > Desulfobulbales > VMSU01 > JAADIV01. The sequence continues at coordinate 8,235 of DRPV01000112.1, read as the reverse complement.
CACCCACCATGATGGCTGCGGCTGTGGCTGCCACGATGAGGGGTAAACAAAATTATGGTTAAAGTCGCGGCAGTGGGCCCGGAGAAAGCCCAGACCTGGCAGGCGGCCGGCAGCTATCTCCCCCAGGCGGAGATCGTTCTCTATCCGGGCATGAACGAGGTTATTGACGCCCTGGCGCAGGGTGAAACAGATTTCGCCATTCTGCCCATTTATAATACCAGAGAAGGTGGCATTAAGGATATCCAGGCCCTTGAGCGTCTGCGGCAGGGATATTGGATTGACAATATTGTCCTGCCCATTCAGCTCTCCCTCGGCAGCCTGGAGCGGACGGAGCCGGTTAAAATCCTCATGGGTACCATGTCTGTCCTCAAGCAATGCGAGGAGTTCATTGCTGAAAAATACCCGGATGCCGCCCTGCTTGCCGTCCATGATCTCCAGGAGGCCGTTGCCGATATCAGGGCGAAGAAAAAAACCGGTTACGGTATTATTGAGACCTCTGAACTCCTGAAAGAACAGGGGCTGATTATCCGCCATCTCGATGTCGCCCCCCATAACCGGACAAGATTTGCCGTTCTGGGCCCTGAAATGACGATACCCACCGGCTATGATGCCACCGCCTTTCTTACCATTCCCCTTAATGACCGGGTTGGCCTGCTCTACGATATTCTTGGCGAATTTACCCGGCGCGGTATCAATATCATTGATCTGCAGTCTGAAAACGATATCAAGACCCAGAAACTGAAGATTTACATCGAGGTCGAGGGCCACCGGGACGACCCGGCCCTTGAAGAGGTTTTAACCTGCCTGCAGAACCAGATTATTCAGGAACCACACGCCATCAAAACCCTGGGCTCCTTTCCCCGGGTTGATATGCGCCGAAAATTTATTAAATCCTTTGGTTTTATCGGCACCGGGGCCATGGGCCGCTGGTTTGCCGACAAGTTACGCAATGAGGGTTATCAGACCACCCTCTGCGGCCGTTCCACCAAAAAGCGGCCGGCCGAGATGATTTCAGAGGTGGATGTGGTAATTATCTGTGTGCCCATCAGCGCCGCCCCGGCCACAATCAGGGAATACGGCCCCCTGCTGCGGCCGGGCCAGGCCCTTATTCTCCTCGTGGGAGCGGCGGAAGAGACCATTAAGACCGCCCTGGACTCCACCCTGCCGGAGGTGGAGGTTATGCTGGTACATAATCTCTGGGGACCCAAGGCCGCCGCCATGAAGGACAAGAATGCCGTTGTGGTTCGCACCAGCCGCAGCGGTCGTTTCTGCGGTGAATTTGAGGCCTTCCTCTATAAACACGGGGCCGATATCTTCCAGGACAACCCGGCCCGTCATGATCTGCTCATGGGAGTGAGCCAGAAACTGCCCACCGCCGTCTCTCTCGCCATGGCCATGGCCCTGAAGGACAACCGGATCGCCCCGGATGACATCGCCAGCCACTCAACGCTGACCTCGCTCTACGGGATTTTAGGCATGGCCCGTGTTCACGCCCAGAATCCAGCCACCTACGCTGAAATCCTCATCGCCGGCGGGGCCGGTAACCAGATAGTGGATTCTTTCCAGCAAAATTTAACCAAAGTTATGCAGATGGCCACTGCCCGGAATATGAATCAACTAAAGGCTGTCATCAAAGACAACCGGGCCTATTTTTCCGAGGATTTTCTAACAGACCGAATGGAACAGGCCCTGGCCGTGGATCAGACTCTGGGCCGAATGCTGCGAAAATAACGAGTAGACTCTGGATGCACCCCATCTCGTACTCTACGCTTACCAGAACCGGAACAGTTCAATGCGAATGAGGGTAATCCCCTGCAAAAAAACCTTTTAACCTGAAATTTCAACGACCTCTCTAATAAATATCATGCACCAGTTTTTTATCTATCTAATCCCGCCGCTAATAGGGGCCTTTATTGGTTATATGACCAATTATATTGCCATTCGCATGCTGTTTCGCCCCCTTAAACCCTGGCGGATTTTTGGTTGGCGGCTGCCCATGACTCCAGGGGTTATTCCATCCAAACGCCATGAACTGGCCATTAATATGGGCCGGATGGTGGGCCGCCATCTGCTGACGAGCAGAGATATAACCAAGGCTTTAAACGGCACAGCCTTCAAAAAGCAGTTAGCTCTGGTTATTGACAGTAAGGTACAGGGACTTTTGAATCGGGACCTGGGGCCGCTGAACACTATTGTCCCCAAGCGTTTCAGCTCCTATCTTGAGGCGGGCTTAAAGATTCTGCGCTGGCGCGGCCTGAAGATTGTTCATAATCATCTCGCCGGTGATACCTTTGCCCAGGAGATGGCAGTAATCATTGCCAACCATATTGAGGAGACCGCCGCCAAACCTCTCACAACAGTTCTGCCCGCTGCGGCCCAGGCCCGGATGCTTGACGTCCTCGAACAGGCGGCGCGTAATATGTTAGCCAGCCCTAAAACAGAAGAGTGGCTAAGTAATTATATTGAGCAGAAGCTGGGGGAGATAATGACCTCGGAACGTACCCCGCGCCAGTTGCTGCCCGCCGGTGTCCCTGATTTTATTATAGGCTTTGTTGAGCGAGAAACCCCTGCCCTGCTGGCCAAGGCGGCCCGAATAGCAGAAGAGCCCGGCAGCCGGGATAAAATAGTCAGGGCCATCTGCGCCGCTATTAATAATTTCATTGCCGGCTTAGGCCCCATGGCCGCCCTCGCCGCCGGCTTCATCTCCCCGGAACTTATTGAGGGCAAGGTCAGGGAGTATCTAAATGAACACGGTGCTGAACTCTCCGCCTGGCTGCAGGGCGAGGAGGTACGGGAACGCCTGCGGGATATTTTAAACGGCTGGATAAATAACCTTCTGGATCAGCCCCTCTGTGAATTGCTGACCAATATTGAGGAGGAAAAACTAAAACATATCCAACGGGAACTGGCGGCGCAGACCGCCCGCGCCCTGCGGGAGCCCCGTTTAACCGCCATGGTTATCAATCTGTTAGGCGAGGCATTGAAAGAGCTCTCCGACTCACCAATTCAGGAGGTAATCGTCCGTTTATTCGGCAGTGATGGTATGGGGCGCGGCAAGGATTGGGCCGCGAGGGAGTTGATAACCATGTTTCGTTCCCGTGAGGTTAAACAGGTTCTCGACCATCTGTTAGGCGGTCTGCTGGAACGGGAACTTTTCCGCCGTCCCATCGGCCCGCTGCATAATTTCCTGCCTAAAGCGGTGCAAAGCAGCCTGGCGGAATATATTATCGAGCAAAGCAACCTCCTCATGGCCCGCGAGGTGCCGGGGCTTTTGGATTCCCTGAATCTGGAGCAGATGGTAAGCAAAAAGGTGGACGGCTTAGATCTCCTTCAGCTTGAGAACCTGCTTCTATCCATTATGGAAGAGCAATTCAAATATATCAATCTCTTCGGCGCCCTCCTCGGCGGCCTTATCGGGCTGGTAAATCTGCTTTTTATTATTTAATTCTCTAATAAAGATACCTGGTAGTCAGATTGCTTATTGGGGGGGGTGAGTGACAACTTTCTGATTTGCTCTTAAATATGAATAAAAAAGATCTTAATCAACAGATATCCCTCGGAGAAGACAGCAAACGTCAATTCAAGGCTGATGTGCATAATGTCGATTCTCTGGCAGCCGAAATGGCGGCCTTTGCCAACGGCGAAGGCGGTAATATTTTTATCGGTGTTGCCGATGATGGCTCTGTCCCCGGTTTATCAAATTCTGATGTTAGCCGTATTAATCAACTGATCAGCAATGCTGCCAGCCAACATATACGGAGTCCCTTGACGGTTCAGACCGAAAATATTGCTGCGGGCAATAAGCGGCTTGTTATCGTCTTGATCATTCCCAAGGGAATTGATAAGCCATATTTTGACAAAAACGGCGTTATCTGGCTGAAAATCGGTTCGGATAAACGGCGGGTAAACTCCAAAGAAGAACTACGTCGTCTCTTTCAAAGTGTGGATCAATTCCATGCCGATGAGCTGCCTGCCAAGGCAGGTATCGACAAACTGGACAAATTGCGCTTCAGGGACTTTCTGCGTGATACTTATCAACAGGAATTCCCCAGCGATCCAAGCGAGCTGCTTACACTTTTGCAGAATATGAACCTTGCCACCGACACGGGCGAGCTGAACCTTGCCGGTGTGTTGCTGTTTACCGAGAAGCCGGAATGGATTAAACCGCAATTCATCGTCAAGGCAATTCGTTATCCCGGCAACGACATTCACTCCACAAAATATCTGGATACGGAAGATTTCTCCGGCCCACTGGAAAAAATATTTGCCGATTCGCTTGCCTTTATCATGCGGAATCTTCATAAAGTACAGGCCGGACACGGGGTGAATGCTCCCGGCACCCCTGAAATTCCCATATCCGTTTTTGAAGAGCTCCTGGTTAATGCCTTGGTTCACCGTGACTACCTGATCAGCGCCCCAATCCGCTTGTTTGTTTTTGATAATCGCATTGAAATCATCAGCCCTGGTTCTCTACCTAATAACCTGACCGTAGATAAAATACGAACCGGTAACTCCAATATTCGCAATCCTATACTGGTCTCTTATATCACCAAAGGGCTGTTGCCATACAGAGAAATAGGCTCCGGTATTAGAAGAGCCTTGGAAAATTGGCCGGAAATTGATTTCCAGGATGACCGGGACGGAGCCATTTTTATCGTAACAGTGCATCGAATTAGCCAAAAAAGTTCGGGAAAAAGTTCGGGAAAAAGTTCGGGAAAAATTTTAACATTACTGACAGATAATCCTCAAATGACTATCCCGCAGTTAGCGCAAGAACTTGGGTTGAGTACCAGGGCGGTTGAAAAACAAATTGCCAAACTGCGGTTAAAAAATCTCTTAAAGAGGGTTGGCCCGGCCAAAGGCGGATATTGGGATGTTTGTAACACATGAAAGCCTGACTGCTGACAACTGATAATTTTCTATAACTACTTTCATATAAAAAACATAAACCAGGGAGCATCCATGAACAAAGGGATGGAAAAGGCCAAGATTCTTATTGAATCTCTGCCCTATATAAAGAAATTCGCCCATAAGACCGTGGTTATAAAATACGGCGGCCACGCCATGGTGGATGAGGAGTTGAAAAAGAATTTCGCCTTAGACATCATCCTCCTTAAATATATCGGTATCAATCCGGTGGTGGTGCATGGCGGCGGCCCCCAGATTAACACCTTTCTTAAGAAGATGAATATAAAATCCAATTATATTCAAGGGATGCGGATAACGGACGGTGAGACCATGGACGTGGTGGAAATGGTTCTCGTGGGTAAGGTCAATAAGGAGATTGTCAGCCTTATCAACTTCCATGGCGGCCGGGCCGTGGGACTTTCCGGCCGGGACGGCGATATGATCAAGGCCCGCAAGATGAGCTTGAGTATCAATGTCAAGGACGCGCCGCCGGAACTGATTGACCTGGGACGGGTGGGGGAGGTAACCGAGGTCAACCCCGAGGTTCTGGTTACCTTGGACCGCCAGAATTTTATCCCGGTCATTGCCCCGGTGGGGGTCGGCGAAGACGGCAAATCGTATAATATCAACGCCGATCTCGTCGCCGGGGCCGTTGCCGCCCAGCTCAAGGCCGAAAAGCTGGTTCTACTCACCGACGTTGAAGGTGTAAAGGATGATAAGGGCCGCCTGATCCCCTCCATGAGCTGCGCCGAGACGGATGATCATATCAAGAGCGGTCTCATTGGCGGCGGCATGATCCCCAAGGTCAAATGCTGCCAGGAGGTGGTAAAAAAGGGGGTGGGCAAGGCCCATATCATCGACGGCCGCCAGGAACACTCCCTCTTACTGGAAATATTCACCCGCCAGGGTACCGGCACGGAGATCACCAAATGAACAACCAGGAAATAATAGACGACAGCGCCGAGGTCTTTATCGGCACTTACAACCGCTTTCCGGCCGTTATGGTCGAGGGCAATGGCTGCCGGCTCACCGATGCCGACGGTCGTGAATATTTAGACTTTCTCTCCGGTATCGCGGTCTGCGCCCTGGGCCATGCCCATCCGGCGGTAACCAGGGCTGTCTGCGAACAGGCCGGGCGGCTTCTTCATGTCTCCAACCTCTTTTACACCGCCCCCCAGAGCAGACTGGCCCGCCTGCTGGTGGATAACTCCTTTGCCGACAAGGTATTTTTTGCCAACTCCGGGGCAGAGGCCAATGAGGCGGCTATAAAGTTAGCCCGTAAATTTTCGGCCCCGGGCCGTTATGAGATTATCAGCCTGGAAGGCTCCTTTCACGGCCGTACTCTTGCTACCATCGCCGCCACCGGCCAGGCTAAATTCCAGGAGGGTTTTGAGCCCATGCCGGAGGGCTTTGTCACCGCCCCCTTTGCCGACCTTGAGGCCCTGGAGAAGGCAATAACCCCGGCCACCTGCGCCATTCTCTGTGAACCACTACAGGGCGAAAGCGGCGTCCGGCCCCTGCGCCGGGAATACCTGAGGGGAATCCGCCAGCTCTGCGACCAGCACCACCTGCTCCTCATCTTTGACGAGATTCAGGTGGGCATGGGCCGCACCGGCAGCCTCTTCGCCTATGAGCAATTGGGCGTGACTCCCGATATCATGACCCTGGCCAAGGCCATTGGCAATGGCCTGCCCCTCGGTGCCATGCTGACCACCAATAAAATAGCCGCCGCCTTCACCCCCGGCAGCCATGCCTCCACCTTTGGCGGCAATCCAGTGGCCTGTGCCGCCGGAGTAGCGATTATGGAGACCATGCTGAAACCCGGTTTTTTTGACCAGGTAAATAAAACCGGAAAATACCTGAGCACGGGCCTAACCGCCCTAACGGAACAATTCCCCCATCTCGCCGCCGGAGTTCGGGGAGCCGGTTTGATTCAGGCCCTCATTTTAACCCCCGCCGGCTGTGAACAGGGGGTGGATATGGTAAATAAACTTTTCAGGCGGGGGGTTCTGGCCAATTTTGCCGGCAGCCGGGTGCTGCGTTTTATTCCGCCCCTTATTGTTTCCGAAGCTGAAATAGATAAAATGCTGACCGTATTAAACCAGGTTCTCAAAGAAACAAAGACGGATTAATTCCTCTCCCACAAGGGGACAGAATTTTTTTTCGCGTTTTTGGCGAAAATTATTCTGTCCCCAGCTCCCAAAAACAGGTTTTTAAGTGCTTCGGGCAGAAAAGGTTTGCAAAAAACTTTTTTTTTTGTATTGATTGAAGTTTGGCTCAATCAGCAAGGCAACGGTTGCCCTGATTATGATTGGGCCTGAATTTTTTAAGGCTCTCCCCCAAACCGTTCTTGACGGGGAAGCGGGTAATAATCATGACCACGCATCTGACATCTCTATGGAATTTTGACCAGCGGCAGTTACAGGACTTTATCGACCGGGCCCGACAGCTCAAAGCCGAGTCCCAACAAGGTATTCACCATAAATCATTGACCGGCAGAACCATCGGCCTGATATTTGAGAAACCATCCACCCGCACCAGGGTCTCCTTTGAGGCCGCCATGTACGGCATGGGGGGTCAGGTCATCTACCTTCCGGGCCGGGATACCCAATTGTCACGCCACGAACCATTAAAGGATATGGCCAGGGTTATGTCCCGTTACGTTAACGGCCTGGTGGTACGTACCTTCGGCCAGAATATAGTGGATGAACTGGCCGCCTTCGCCACCATCCCGGTCATTAACGCCCTCACCGACCTTCACCATCCCTGCCAGATTTTAAGCGATATTATGACGGTGATTGAGAAAAAGGGGGACATCCGCGATCTCCATATAACCTGGGTCGGCGATGGTAATAATATGGCCAACTCCTGGATTCACGCCGCCTCCCGTCTCGGTTTCCGTCTGACCCTGGCCTGTCCCGCGGGTTACGAACCCGATGCCCATATCCTGAACGAGGCCAAAGCAGCGTCCTCTAAACCCATAACCCTGATGTCTGATCCGGCCCAGGCCGTGGCAGGAGCCGATGTAATCAACGTCGATGTCTGGGCCAGTATGGGCCAGGAAGATGAGGCCGAGGCCCGCATGCGGGTCTTTCAACCCTATCAGGTTAATAACGAACTCTTGAGCGCCGCGGCACCTGATGCCATCGTCCTCCATTGCCTGCCGGCTCACCGGGGTGAAGAGATCACCGAAGAGGTGCTGGAGGGGCCGCAATGCGTGGCCTTTGATCAGGCCGAAAATAAACTCCATATTCATAAATCAATTCTGGAAACCCTTATCAAATGACAACAGAAATCAACAAAATAGTTCTCGCCTACTCCGGCGGT
>DRPV01000111.1 GCA_011330685.1 Desulfobacterales bacterium | reverse complement strand
ATCATCCTGGGCAACCCGCAGCTCCTCAAGAATCGTTCCGTCAGCATCGACCTCGTCGACCCGCACCTCTTCGGGCTTATCGACCAGAGCTCTGGCAATAAAACTAACCAATTCCTTCATAACAAACAAAGCAGCGAAAGAAATTACTCGGCCGCCGCCGGGGCCGGATGGGCCTTAAACAGACTCTTCACCGTGGTGGTGGGCAAAGCGCCTTTGGCCATCCAGGAGGCGACTTTATCATACTGAATATTAACCGCAGCCGGGGATTTAAGAGGATCATAGGTGCCGACAATTTCCAAGAACTTACCATTACGACTGGCCTCGGAATTCTGCACGACAATTCTATAAAAGGGTTTCTTCTTGCGGCCCAGCCGACTTAATCTGATTCTTACTGCCATTACATGCTCTCCATTATATAATATTATTATGGGGTAACTTATTCAGCTACCAATCCGGGGTCTGCGTTTTCCTGAAATCACAAATTACCTTTCTTGTCCTTCATATACTTCATGGTGAAATACTTCGTGATGAAATTTTTAAAGAATAAATCGCCAGATACCACTCTTTTGAGAAGTTACAAAAACAGCTCAGCGGAAGAGTCCTTTAGGCCGTTTGCGCCTCTTTTTACCGGTGAGCCTGACGGCCGCGCCGCCCATCTTAGGCCCCCGCATCTTGCGCATCATCTTCAGCATCTCGCTGTAACTCTTTAATACCTTATTAACATCCTGCACCGTAGTGCCGGAACCCGCCGCAATACGTTTACGACGGCTGGCGTTAATAATCTGATAACGACGGCGTTCTTTGTCGGTCATGGAGTTGATAATCGCCTCCACCTTGCCCAGCTCCCGTTCATCCGGCTTGGGCATATCCTTCATCTGTTTGAGCTTGTTAATGCCTGGAATCATACCCATAATCTGTTCCAGACTGCCCATCTTCTTGATTTGCTGAATCTGATCCCGGAAATCACCGAGAGTAAAGGCATCCTTCTGCAGCTTCTTGGCCAGCTTGGCCGCCTCTTTCTTATCGACAACCTCCTCGGCCTTTTCAATCAGGGAGAGGACATCACCCATACCCAGAATACGGGAGGCTAAACGGTCGGGATGAAAGACATCAAGAGCCTCTAAACCCTCGCCGGTACCAACAAATTTTATGGGGCAGTTAGTTACCTTTTTGATGGACAGAGCCGCGCCGCCCCTGGCATCACCCTCCATCTTAGAAAGAATAACACCGCTGATATTCAACTGCTGATGAAATTGCTCGGCAACACTAACCGCGTCCTGACCGGTCATAGCATCGGCCACCAGCATAATTTCCGCCGGCTGTACCGCTTCCTTGATCCGCACCAGTTCCGCCATCAATTTTTCATCAACATGCAGACGGCCGGCGGTATCAATAATTACCGTGTCATAGTTCTCATGCTTGGCAACCAGCACCGCATTGCGGCTTATATCCACCGGATCCTGCTCAACCTGGGAGGGATGCACCGGCACTTCGATACTCTCACCCAGCACCCGCAGCTGTTCAATAGCGGCGGGGCGGTAAACATCCGCCGGAGCCAGATAAGGCCGCCGCCCCTTCTTTTTAAGAAGTTTGGCGAGCTTGGCGGAGGAGGTCGTCTTACCTGAACCCTGCAGACCTACCATCAGAATAATTGCCGGCGAGGAACCGCCGAACCGGAGATCAACAGACTCGCCGCCGAGCAGGTCTATCAGGGCTTCATGAACAATCCCAATGACCTGCTGCCCCGGAGACAGACTCCGCAGTACCTCCTGGCCCACCGCCTTTTCAGTCAGTGAGGCGATGAACTCCTTAACCACCTTGAAGTTGACATCGGCCTCTAACAGAGCCAGGCGTACCTCACGCAGGGCATCTTTTATATTATCTTCAGAGAGTTTACCGTGCCCACGGAGTTTTTTAAAGACCCCTTCCAAGCGGTCGGAAAGATTATCAAACATTATTTTCTATTAACTATTCAGCGTGATGTATAAAACAGGCAATACCTGTAATTTCTGTCTATTTACAATACCACAACCTTAATTTAAGCACATCCAACAAAATCGCAGAATTTTTTAGATTACCTTTGTTGGGCAAATTTGTCAAGCCTCAAACAAGGCGGGCAAATCCCGCCGACAATTATTCAGGGTCTCCAGACTGTCAATCTGACAGCAGACACAATCCGCTCCCTTAGGTAGTATACGCCTCATCAGACCGGTGAGTACCTTTTTGGGGCCTACCTCAATAAAGGTTTTAACCCCCAGAGCCCGCAGGGCATTAATTATCTCAAGCCAGCGCACCATGGACACCACCTGACGGGCCATTAT
>DRPV01000110.1 GCA_011330685.1 Desulfobacterales bacterium | reverse complement strand
GATAACGCAAAGAAAAAACACCATGCCCCCAATAATTGCTGTTGTCAAATTAGTCAAAAACTGACTTTTTTAAGTCCCTATAGTATACTTCAGGCTCAAGGGGAGATTTACTTCCCACTTTGCAGCCACTCATAGACCAGCCCAAAGGAGACATGACTGAAGCTGCCGAATAATTCGTGCCTACTTAATTTTGCCCTGCTGAGGCGCGGTGAGGTGAGACCGCAGAGAAAGCGGCATGCCTGTCTTGGGGAACCCAGTGCTTCGGGATATTCATTCATAAGCTCCCTGACCGCTGCCATGTTATCCTCTAATTCTATCGGTTCCGAATCCTGGCGGTTTAATAATGGACTGCCACCTGTTAGGCAATGCTCGCAATGGCCGCATTCTGTTGGTAGTTGCTCGCCAAAGTAATTTAAAAGATATGCCGTCTTGCAACTCTGCTCATTAACCAAAGCAACCACTGTCTGCAGACGCTTCAAATCCATCTCCTCTCTCCGGTCAAAACGGCGGCAAATATCGGCCTGTATTTCTGCTAATTGTTCACGGCTTACATCAATAAGTTTTCGATAACCGAGCCGGGAATTTGACACCTGTAAGTCCAAATCACCCTGCTCTGCCAGGTAATCGAGGGCGGCAATGATCCGCTGGCGTGACTGTCCGGTCTTCTGGATTGCTTGCTGCAGATCAATGGTAAACCAGATTTTGGCCTTTTCGGCGCAGGAAAAAAGGGAGGTCAAAAAGGCCACCCGCTCTGGATCAAATTGTTTGAAGATCTCCTGAGAACTACGCAGCGGCTTAAATTTATAGCCCCCGTAAAAGGGGCCGGTGGCGGCAATAAACCCATCAAGCTCAAGATAGGTTAGGAGGGTTTTAACAACCAGGGGCCGAATATCAAATTTGCTGGATAATTCATAAACGCCCACATCAAATATCTTATCTTGAGCCAGGATAAAGGCCACAAGATCATGGACGGCCTGAACCTCCGGGGTATCGCCATAGACAAAGTTTTCCAGGCTTATCAGATCCTGACTGCCCCCCAAAACCTCACAGATTGACGGTTCGCCATCTCGTCCGGCCCGGCCAATTTCCTGGGCATAATTTTCCAGGCTCTTAGGGAGATTGTAGTGATAGACGTAACGAATATTGGCCTTATCAATACCCATGCCAAAGGCAATAGTTGCCACGACCACCCCGTCATTGGTCGCCATAAACCACTCCTGGACTTGCCGGCGTTTTTCATCCTTTAATCCGGCATGATAGGCCATGGCGGTATATCCCTGGCCGCTAAGTTTTTTGGCCACCTGCTCGGCGGTTTTCTGGAGGGTGACATAGACAATGGCCGGTGCCTGGGGGCGCGCTGCCAGACGCTTAATAAGCGTGGCAAAAGGATCGCTGGAGGGGGCAAATCGTAGGGTCAGATTGGGGCGATAAAAACCGGTCTTAATATAATTTTGTTCAGAAATCGCAAAGGCGGCTCTAATATCATCGGCAACTTCCGGGGTGGCAGTCGCGGTAAGAGCCAGAACCGTTGGCACCTGAAATTTTTGGGCTAATTCGGCAAGCTTCAGATAATCAGGCCGGAAGTTATGCCCCCATTCAGATATACAATGAGCCTCGTCCACCACCATCAAAGAAATGCTTATATCCTTGATAAGATTGACAAAACGCTCATTGGCAAAACGTTCTGGGGCAACATAGAGAATTTTCAGGCTGCCAGCCCGCAGCCTTTCGTTAATCTCTTTGATTTGAGCAAAATCAAGAGAAGAATCTAAGCGGGCCGCCGCCACCCCTTTGGCAACAAGAAAATCAACCTGATCCTTCATAAGAGCCATTAGGGGTGAGACAACCAGGGTTAGCCCTGAGAGATGCAGGGCCGGCAGCTGATAGCAAAGGCTCTTGCCCTGCCCGGTGGGAAAGACTACCAAAGTGGAATCGCCAGCCACTACCCGTTCGATGACCTCGGCCTGGCCAGGCAAAAACTCATCAAAACCAAAGGTAGTTTGTAAAGTTTGGATAATTGTTTGATTTTTAAGCACTGTTTTTATCCCTTACCTGATTATTTCATCCCGCCAAAGTCTCTGCAGAAAGAGACGCCACGGCATAATTCTTGATCGTTTGTATTGATCCTGCTGATAATGGGAGGGAATAAGGCCATGATTCAGGGTATAGTTTTACGGTCGCCGTTTCGCCAGTGAAGCAGGTATATCAGCCCACAATTACTGGTTATGAAGAGAAAACATAATCACAAATAAGTGGCTGAATCTAAGCGGCCACTGCCTTGAGTTAGAGTTGAACGTATTGTTAGCCGATTTCTGACGATATATTAGTTTGTTAGCTCCCATGGATTAATGAGAGAGACACCACTTGCTTTTATATCTTTAGTGTTTCTTGTCACGACAGTAAGGTCATGTGCAATTCCAGTACAAGCAATTAGTCCATCAATTGTTGGTAGAGTTTGCCCTATAAGTTCTGATTT
>DRPV01000109.1 GCA_011330685.1 Desulfobacterales bacterium | reverse complement strand
CCGCGAGGTAGCCTTTACCCTGACCTTCGGCCAGGGCCCGGCCTCCACCGCAGAGCGTTACGATATGGCTAACAGCCGGGTCATGGCCCTCTTCGGCTCCCATCTCGGGGAGAATATGCATAACTCCCATATTCAAGATTTTGTCGATGGTCTTGGCAGCGGCACTAAATTAATCGTCGTTGATCCCCGTTATTCCACCGCCGCCACCAAATCCTCCATGTGGCTGCCCATTAAACCAGGCACAGACATTGCCCTAATCCTGGCTTGGATTAATATCGTCATCAAAGAGAACTGGTATGACCATGAATATATCGCCAAATATGCCATTGGCTTCAAGGAATTAAAAGAGGCAGTCAAAAATTATACCCCTGAATGGGCGGCGGAAAAAACAGATCTGCCGAAACAGCAGATTGTAGATGCCATCCGGGAACTGGGGCGTTATAAGCCCAACGTCCTGGTTCATCCCGGCCGTCATTATTCCTGGTACGGCGATGACACCCAGCGCGGCCGGGCTCTGGCCATTTTAAACGCCCTGTTAGGCACCTGGGGCCGCAAAGGCGGCATCTGGCTGCCCCCCAAGGTCAATCTGGCCAAACTTAAAAAAACGATCAAATACCCCAAGCCTAAACGTGATTCCCTGGCCTACGGCGATTACCCCTTCTCCTCGGCCGGCATCACCACCGAGGTCAGAAAGGCCACCATCAGCGGCCAGCCCTACCCCATCAAGGCCTGGTTTGTTATCGGTACTAATCTGATGAAGACCATGCCGGCTCCGGAGATAACCAAAAAGGCCATCGACAACCTTGATCTGGTGGTCAATATTGATCTCATGCCCACCGATATGGTGATGATGTCCGATGTCATCCTGCCGGCCGCGAGCTATCTGGAACGTCATGATGATCTCGCGGTGGTTACCCAGAAAAATGCCGGTATCGCTATTCGCCAGCCAGTGGTCAACCCCTGGAAAGATGTTAAGCCGGCCTGGCTCATCGCCAATGAATTATGCACAAAAATGGGTCTTGGCAAATATATTGAGTACAAAACTCTGGAAGAGCATATGCGCAAAAAAGCCAAGCTCTGGAATATTGACTACGATAAGCTTTCCAAGGTGGGTTACATTCCGATTCCGGACAGCTATCACCCCTATATTACCAAGAAGAACCAACCTAAGTTTGAGACTGATTCCAAAAAAATAGAGCTTTACAGCTCCGCCCTCGATGATGAGGATATGGACGCGGTTCCGAGATACACCCATCACCGTGAGCCACCGGCCGGCTCCTTCCGCCTAATCTATGGCCGGAGCCCGGTTCAGACCTTCTCCCGCAGCATAAACAACAAATGGCTCTGGGAATTAAAAAATGACAATGAGGTCTGGCTGAATGCCGATGTCGCCCGTCAGATGGGAATTAAAAACGGCGACAAGATAAGCTTGATTAATGAAAAGGGCGGCAAGAGTAATGTTGGCCGGGTCAAGGTAACGGAGCGCATCAGAAAGGACTGTGTTTATTTGATTCACGGGTTCGGCTCCACCTCCAAACGAATGACCTTAGCCTATGGCCGGGGTATTGATGACACCCAGATGATGACTCATTACGCTACTGATCCCATCTGCGGTACCAATGGTTTGCGGGTAAATTTTGTGAAATTACTGAAGGAGAGTTAAAAAAATGAAACACTATGCAATGGTGATAGACCAAAGCAGGTGCGTGGGCTGCATGGCCTGCATAGCCGCCTGTGTGCAGGAAAACCAGGTTCCCTTTGAGAATTTCAGAACCAGGGTCTTGGAGATCACCAAAGGTAAATTCCCTAAATTAAGAACTGAATTCCGCCCTGAGCTCTGTAACCACTGTGACAACGCGCCCTGCGTTATGGCCTGCCCCACCGGGGCGTCATATAAGCGTGAGGACGGAATTGTCATGATCGACCGTGACAAATGTGTGGGCTGCAAGGCCTGTATAGCGGCCTGCCCCTATGATGCCCGTTATATAAATGAGGAACACGGTTTTGCCGACAAATGCACCTTTTGTCTGCATCGGCTTAAAAAGGATCTTGAACCGGCCTGCGTTGCTACCTGTATTGGAAAATCGAGAATATTCGGAGATCTGTCAGACAAGGATAGCGAGGTCAGCCGCTTATTAGCGGAAAACGAATCCAGAGTTCGCTTAAAGGCCGCGGGTACCAAGCCGCGGGTCTTTTATATTAAACGCTACCCCACCAAGCAAATAGAGGAGGTTTAAGATGGAATTTACAATTACAGGCGCCAACGCAATAACCTATCCCTATCTCCATATCTGGGACTGGCGGGTAGCCATTTATTTATTTTTAGGCGGTCTGGCCGGCGGCTGCATGTCCATGGCCGCGGTGGCCAACCTGCGTCCCGACAAAGAGACTCCGAAAAGCCAGGCCTGCTGCTGGCGGGTGCCGATGATGACCCCGGTTATCCTGGCCGTTGGCATGGGATTTCTCTTCCTTGACCTGCAGGTAAAACAGCATATGTACCGTTTCTATATGACCCTGCAACCACTTTCACCCATGTCCTGGGGCTCTTGGATTCTGATTCTGGTCTTCCCGGCCATGATTGCCTTTGCCCTGAGCACGGTACCCGAATCCGCCATGGATAATCTCAAGGACGGCATGATCAGAAACCTGATTATCAAGGCCCAGAACAGCATGCGGCCCCTGGCCAAATTAAACTTCCTGTTAGGCATTCTCCTTTCCATCTACACCGGTATCCTGCTGAGTTCCTTCATGGCTCGGCCGTTATGGAATTCATCCATCCTGCCGGTACTGTTTTTAAACTCCGGGATGTCCACCGGGGCCGCGACCATGATTCTCATGGCCCGCCGCAGCTCGGTAAAGCTCTTCTTCACTAAGGTGGATATCTGGCTGATCTTTTCAGAAATTACAGTTCTGGTTCTTCTCTATTACGGCCAGTTCACTTCACCTGAGGCCTCGCGAGAATCAATACTGCCCTTCTTTACCTTGACCAGTCAGTATTTCCCGTACTTTATCAGCATTCTGACCTTAAGTATTGTCCTGCCGCTGGCCATTATCCTGAAGTTCCTGGAAATAAGCAGCGATCATTCAGAAAATATTGAACTTACCTTCAAGCAAAAATTTGAGATGAATGCCAGCGCCGTTCTGGTACTCTTAGGCGGCGCGATTATCCGCTTCGCCCTGGTTTACGCCGGACAGTTAAGTAAGTTTACCGGCTTATCTTAGAGCGCCTGGAAAAACAAAAAACACGTAACCGTTCACCTGCACCCCATCTTCGTCCGTTTCGTCCCCCTCACGTACAACAGGTACGCTTCGGAGGCCGAAACGAACGAACCTGGGGCACATCCGGAGTCTTCGCTTTCCTGAACGGTTACAAAAACACTAAGGTCTCTATTACAAGGGGAGGGTATAAATTTATTTGTACCCTCCCCTCTTTTTTATTATTTCACAATTTCACGGCGTTCCGGCACCGTGCACATTGGGCGTATTGCAATACGCCCCTACGACCGGGGCCGGTTATCCCTCTATCTTCTTCAACAGCCAGGCCATATTCCCGGCCAAATCCCGCATCGTTTTTACCCCCTCTTCGTCCTTTTGCACCTCGCCCTTATCCCGCCCCAGGCCAATGTTCCAGTATGAGGAGCCGACAACTATCATTTCACCAATAAGAAAAAAGCTGTTCAGGGTGCTGAAGACGTGATAGGCCCCGGCCCGGCGCACGGCCACCACCCCGGCTCCTAATTTACGTTTTAACATATTATCATTGGCCCTGGCTACCATCCCGCAACGCTCAATCAGGGCCTTCATACTGGCTGATACATCGGCAAAATAGGTCGGCGAACCTAAAATAATGGCATCGGCGGCCCGCATTTTACTCAGGCACTCATTGACCACATCATCATCCACGGCACATTTACCATCCTTTTGTTCAAAACATTTATAGCAGGCAATACAGCCCTGTATCGACCGGCCGGCCAATTCAAAAAGCTCGGTTTCAGCCCCCTCGGCCGCCAGGCCGTCCAGAACCATGGTTAATAATTGAGCGGTATTACCGCCCTTTCTGGCACTGCCGCTTATCGCCAACACCTTCATAACGCACCTCCTTTTTTTAATTTAGATTTTTAGTATTTTTCCTCTAACTGCTCTTCGTGTACTTTGTGGTGAAAAAAATTAAAGAACAAACTGACATTGTAACTATTCAACAGGGGCAATAAATTCCCCTAAACTGGTAGCCGTAACTGCTCAGCAGTACTGAAGTTACGATATTTTATTTGACCTTAACTGACAAGCAAGATATTATTCAATGGCATTCGTATGCGTACCAGAACGGCCCAGAAATGCTTACATCCTGAGTATAGTTTTGATTGTTTACCGATATTCTTTTCAACCGATGAATCTTCCCTCTCAAAAGAAGGCTTGACGCCATGCCCAAAAACAAACGACAGCTTAAAACCGGCAGGGGCGGGGGCATTAAAATTCTGGTTCTGCTCATCCTGGCCCTGCTGCTTATCTTTGTCCTCTACAAAACGGTCTTTAAGAATCAAGCCGTTCCCAGAAACTGGTTTGTCCATAAAATCAAAACCCCGCCGCCGGCAGCCAGGATGCCCGCTGTTATCAGTTCAGCTTCTCCCAAGACGGCCGAAGCAGAGCCCCCACCCGCGCCGCCAGTCGTCAAGAAGGAACTATCTCCCTGTGAAATGACATCTACCGAGATTAACACCTTTTTTAAACATCTTGAGCAGCAGGAATACATTAAGGCCTACGAGCTCCATGAACCAATAGGCGTCCATCTAAATAAGATTGTCATTAAATTACTGAATAATCCACCCATAGTAGCCGGTGAAACCAACGATCTCTTTACAGTACTAAAGAATACGGCCCATTTTTACCGCGTCCTGGGCCCCAAGGATCTATCACTGCTCCGCGATATTCTAAAGTACGAAAATAATGACCTTGAGCATCTGTTGAACCTCTTCTACAGCTGGTCAAAATTACCGGGCTGTAAGACTAACGGCCTTAACCTGCAACTGCCCCTGCCCAAACTTTATGAACATGCCGCTTTCTTTCTGAACACCCTGGGCGGTCAATCATATCTTTTCCGGCGCGATTCCCGCCTCCGTACCCTGATCAGATATTACTCTATCCTGATTATCGACCGGGCCATTAAGAAAAACGAAAACAAATACCATATTACCCTGCCCGCCAGAATCAAATCCCTGATTAAAAGCATAAATACCATGGACGACTTGGACAACCAGGAGCAATACCTCAACCACCTGCGAAATATCCTCAGCAGTCTCACTCCGAAAGCAGAGGCGCATGAGCATTAAAGATAAGTCATGAGCAGCGTTCCCCATTTCCGTATCCTGATTGTTGACGATGAAAGGGACATACTCAAGGCCTACCGGGAAATCCTGTCACCTGGGGATATACCCGCCTCCGCCGCCCGCCTTGACCAACTGGCCGGCAAATTATTTCCCAGTCCCCAACCGCTTAACCAGGAGATCTGGCCCAGCTTCCAGCTTACCTGCTGCCGGCAGGGAGAAGAAGCGCTTGCCGCGGTGCGGGAATCTTTAAAGGCCCGACTCCCATTCAGCGCCGCCTTTGTGGATATCAGAATGCCGCCTGGCCCTGACGGGGTATGGACAGCCAGCCGGATTCGCCGACTCGACGAGATGATAAATATTGTCATCGTCACCGCTCACTCCGATGTCAGCCCCGCGGATATTGCCCGCCGGGTTCCACCGTTAGAAAACCTGCTCTATATCCAAAAGCCATTCCACAGCCACGAAATAAGACAATTTGCCACCGCCCTCTCAGCCAAATGGCAGGCGGAAAGAGAACTCCGGGAGACCAATACCAGACTTGAGGAGCAAGTAGAGACCCGCACCAAAGAGTTAGCGCTGACCATCGAGGCCCTGGAAAAATCAAATCAACAGTACCGCCGAACCGCCCAGGAATTACAGGCCGCCGAGGCCGAATTAAGAGCCAGGGCCGATGACCTGACCGCCAGCAATATTGCCCTTCAGCAGATGATGGGCCGGGAGAAAAAAATCCAACGTCAGGTTGAGGACAAGGTATTGTTCACAGTGCATGAAATGGTGGAGCCCTACCTCAAAAAGCTCCGTGCCACCAGCCTTGATGAGGCCCAGCAATCATTTATTAAGATTGTCGAGGCCAACCTGCAAGAGATTACCGCCCCCTTCATGAAGGGTCTGGCCCAGAGATATTTTCGCCTAACCCCCAATGAGATCCAGATTGTCAACCTCATCCGCCAGGGTAAAACCACCATTCAAATCGCCAAGGCCCTGAATACCAGCAAACGCAATATTGATTTTTACCGGGATCGCATCCGCCAGAAGATGGGCATAAAAAACTCCAGGGCCAGCCTGAAGACCGTACTCAAAGATTTAGGAGAAGAACTTTAACAACGCTCAAACACTTAAAGTCAAGATCATAACCGTCCCCCGCCCCTCACCATCACTCTCGGCCCGCAGGCTGCCATTCAGCGAGGAGGCTGCGTTGGCACACCAATGAAGGCCCAGACCATAGCTGCCGGATTTACTGGATATACCACGTTGAAATATCCGCCCTGCCATCTCCTTACTGATACCAATCCCATTATCCGTTACCATAACCGCCAGTTCTCTGCCCTTCTCAGATCCCCTGCTGACCGCGTTAATTTTAAGCAGGCCATCCGCGCGGCCGCTCTTTCTTACGGCCTCTAAGCCGTTATCAATCAAGTTTACCAGAATCTGCACCAGAACAATTCTTTGACTGCTGAAGGCGGCCAGACTGTTCACTTCCGGGGCCGTCTCTATCGTTATCGTGTCCCCCTCTCTTTCACCAATCAGCGCCATAGCGTCCTTTATCACCTCGGCCAGGGTTACCGTCTCTAAGGCCCGTTCGGCGGCAGTATAACGGCTGGCCTGATTCATCACCTCGACCAGAAGGGCTATTTTAGCACTGATCTCATCCAAATCACTCCTGACTAAGGGTAATTGCCGCTCAAATTCCAGAGAACTGAGTTTAATAAATTCAAGTAAATCACACCGCCTGCTATTATCAACATCCCCGGCCGCCTTCCCATTAATTTCGTCTATGGCCCGGCATAACTGCTCAGAGCGGATATTGGTCAGCCGCCCCTGTACCGCCTCCAGATCCACCACCACCGGGGCCAGTGAATTACGCAGATTATGAATGGTACCGGCCACCATATCTGCCATCCCTGAATAATATGACTGCTCAAGCAAACGCTTGCGGGAGGCAGCCAGACCTGCAATCATAGTATTCATAGCCCCGGCAAACCGACTGAACTCATCATGCCCCCGCACCGGAGCCATGGTCTGCAGATCACCAGCGCTTATCCTCTCTGTTACCCGCAATAATTCCCGTATGCGGGATTCCAGGATATAGACCAGAGCGCCGGCAAAGATAACCGTCAAGAGCAGAATTACGCTTAAAGCGGCAATAGTGGAATAATTATTACGACGGTTAATACGGCTGAAACCGGCCTCGGTGGCCTGTAATTCCGCCCGTTTAATGGCAATCCAATTATCAATCTCAGTAAAAAAACCACCAAAACGGCGCGAGATAACCCGCTTAAAATGTTCCTGAGCCTTAACCTTACGTCCCATATTGACCAAAGAGGCCATTAATACCAACTGGCGTTGCAGATCCTCATAATCATGATCCAGGCGTAACAGACGGCGCTCATTCCCGGAATTTCTATCCCTGCCGCCAGCCCCCTTTAAGAGTACATCCTCGGCACGCAGAGCGTCAGCCAGCTTCCGACCCTCCCCCTTTGCCAAAGCACCAAGACGCTTAAAGCCAGCCACATCAACCCCCTTACCATAAATAAAAACGTCCTGGGCCTCACTCAGTTGACGGTTAACATGAATTTTAAGATTAAGAAGAGCGGTGTATTGATGATGAATCAACAGCAGCCGCTTGACATAACGCCCCTCCCGCCCAGCCATGATAGTATTAAAAGATAACAGCCCGGCAATGATAAAAATTATCAGAAATAATGAGATTATAATTTTTCGACGAATAGACATTTTTATTTATAAACTAAGCAAGCAATACAGACTGGCACACAAGGATTTATTTTATAGCCTGAATTTAGTTTTTTACCCTTTGAAGTGCCTGCCACTGCAACCATCGCAGAACCACCAGCACCTGGTATTTTAACATTAAAAAAACGCTAAAATCCATCTTACTTGCCGATAAAAATTTGACAAAATATATTTTTCTATGCCATAATTTTTTAAAATCGGAATTTGCTCTCAACCCTTAAATTACATTTTTTAAACCACAAAATTCATGGCCGACCAAGAGAATAATGAACAATTAGAGATAATCCATGAGTTCATCAACGAAACCAGAGACATGATCAATGATCTGGAGCCCACCATTATAGGAATGGAGGAGATGGTTGGGCAGGATTTAGACGCTGATGACAAGGAGACGCTGAATGGTGTTTTTCGTCTCTTCCATTCAGTTAAGGGCGGGGCTGGTTTTTTAAACTTCGGCCATTTGGTGCAATGCACCCACACGGCAGAGAATCTCCTGGACCAGCTGCGAAATGGCGAACTGACTCTGTCGTCAGAGCATGTTGACCTGCTCTGCCAGTCATGCGATTTCAGCAAAGAGGCCCTGGACTATATTGAAGAACACGGCGATGATTCAGGAATCACCGAATCAGCCGATAATCTCATGACCCGGTTTAAAGAGGCTACCTCATGCCCCGCTGAACAGACACCGGAAATCCCCCCCCGGCCGGATGAGTTAATTATTGATCTTGAGACCCCCGCCCGGCAGCTGATCTCCGCCGAAGACCGCCAAAAGTTTGTGCATGAAAGCAGCGCCATAATCAAAAGAATTGAAACCAATCTCAACAATAGCAAAAATAATAAAAAAACTGCCGCGGCGGCGGCAGAGGCCATCCTGGCGGATATCAGTCTCTTTCATGAGAACTGCCATTTCCTGACTTTTGACGAACTGGATAAACTGACCGGCATTATAATGCTGGTTCTTGAAAACTCTAAAAGCCATAAAACTACTCTCCAGCGGGCTCTTAATTTTATTTGGGAACTCATCGAGGTCTTTCAGGAATCCCTTGATAATATCCTTCAACATGGCATGGATAACGTCTATGGCCTGGAGATGTATCTCGAACTTTTTAACAACCTACTCCCGCCGGATGCCCAGGTCGAGATACATTGTCCCCCACCCACCCGCTTAGGTGAAATTCTGATCCAGGAAGGAATCGTCAAAAACGAGGATATAGAACAGGCCTTAAGCGCCCAGGAGAGGCCCATTGGCGAGATTCTGGTGGATCAGGGCCTTGCCAGCCGGGAACAGGTGAACAAGGCCGTTAAAATCCAGAAGAAGCTGCGGCCCATGACCGGCAAGTCCGCTGTATGCAGCAAGATCCCCAAACGCCAGGAGATTCGGGTTGATCTGGAGAAGCTGGATAACCTTATCAACCTTATCGGCGAGATCGTTATCGCCGAGAATATGGTGATTCACAGCCCCGACCTTCATAATCTGGAGCTGGACAATTTCAATAAGGCGGCCGGTCATCTAAGCAAGATTGTCCGTGAATTACAGGAAATGGCCATGGTCATCCGCATGCTGCCCATTTCCGGCCTCTTCCGCCGCATGATGCGACTGGTTCGCGATCTTTCCCGTAAATCAGGTAAAAAGGTTGAACTTCAACTCGTGGGAGAGGATACCGAGGTGGATAAAACGGTAATCGAAAAAATAACCGACCCCCTGGTTCACCTGATACGAAACAGCCTTGACCACGGGATCGGCACCCCGGAGGAGCGCGCGGCGGCCGGCAAGCCGGAGAGTGGAGTATTGAGACTCGAGGCCCGCCACGAAGAGGGGGAGGTGCAGATCACCATCACCGATGACGGCCGGGGTATGGACAAGAAAAGACTCATCGCCAAGGCCGTTAACAAGGGATTGCTTGAAGGCGATGGTTCCCAGCTCAGTGATGCCGAGGCCCTGCAGCTTATCTTCAAACCCGGTTTTTCCACCGCCGAGCAGATTACCGACATCTCAGGCCGCGGGGTGGGGATGGATGTAGTGCGCAAAAATCTTGAAGAGATTAAGGGCCGGGTGGATGTCATAAGCGAACTGGGTTCCGGTACTACCATTACCCTGCATATCCCCCTTACTCTGGCCATTATTGACGGTATGCTCATCCGGGTCGGCGACTCCCGCTATATAATCCCCATTCTCTCCATCCGGGAGTCCTTCAAACCTGATTCATCGGCCATCACCATTACCCCGGACGGCCGGGAGTTAGTACGGGTACGCAACAGCCTGCTGCCCATACTCCGCCTCCATAAGATTCATAATATAGAGCCCGACAGCCGCCGTTTTGAGGATGGAATCCTCATTATTCTCGAATCAAGGGAAGGCAATATCTGCCTCTTTGTGGATGAACTCTTAGGCCAGCAGCAAACCGTTATAAAAAGTCTTTCCCAATATATCGGCCGACAGGGTGAGGTAAGCGGCGTCTCCGGCTGTACCATACTGAGCGACGGTGAGGTCTGCCTGATTTTGGATGTCCAGGCCCTTGTCGAATAAGACACAGTAAAGGAGATAAAAATGACGGATGAAATCGATGATGAGCTGTGGGATGATGACGAAGACACCCAGAAAGACAAATACCTGACCTTTCATATTGCCGCCGAGGATTACGGCCTTGATATTGCCTGCATTACCGAAATTATCGGCATCCAGAAAATTACCGTCGTACCCAATATGCCATCCTTTATCAAAGGGGTAATAAACCTGCGCGGCAAGGTGGTACCCATCATGGATATAAGATGCCGTTTTGAGATTGAAGAACGCGAATATGATGAGCGCACCTGTATAATTGTAGCCGACATCAAAGGCACGGCGGTGGGGTTGATCGTTGACCAGGTAAACGAGGTCATAGATATTCCTGAAGAACGTATTGAACCACCCCCGGAAAGCGGCGGCCGGAGCTATTCCCGCTATATCAGCGGCATAGGAAAGGTAGGAGAGAAGGTCAAAATTCTATTAGACATAAACACCCTGCTCTTTGACGAAGAAATAGAACAGTTAGATGATAACGATTCAAAAGTAAGCGCTCCATGAACACCACCCTGCACACGTAACCGTAACTGCTCAGATGTGTCCCAGATGCAGCTGAACAGTTACAAAAATAAAGGCACGGCAAGATACCCGCGGCAAACGGAGCCAGAGGCCCAAACGCGGAGATAGACTTTCGGTCACCCATGATTATCCATGGGCACCCCGAATAAATTTTTTTCAGCAAAAGGAGACCAGAGATGAAAATTTTTACCAAATTAACCGGATCGTTCGCCATCGTAGCACTGATCTGCGCCATTGTCGGCTTTGTAGGCTGGCAGGGCATTAAAGCCACTAATAATGGACTTAACGAGGTGGTCAATAAAAACCTGCCCGCCGTAAAGGCCATGGGCCTCCTCATGGAAGGGATGAACAGCATTAAGAGTGCCGAGCGCACCATGATTATCTCCTCCATTGATTACAAAACCAGGGAACACGAATATAACATCCTTAAGAAACGCTGGGCCACATTTAACCAAGGCTATAATATGTACGACGCCCTGCCCAAAACAGCAGAGGAAAAAAAGTTATGGCAGGAAATTAAAACCAGCATCGTCGCCTGGAAGGCTGAACACCAGCAGGTAATAGAACTGGTACATACGGTCAAGATGAATAATATTGAGACCCTGGAGGCAATTCTCTGGCATCGGCAGTTAAATCATATAAACTGGGTCAAGCATCTGCAGGAGGCAATCAACCAGGACCGAGAATTTACCGGCCAGCTCAACCCTTCCCAATGCGGACTCGGCAAATGGATGGCCAACTATGTATCCTCGGACAATACCTTTAACAGCAAGTTAAGCGCCCTGGCCCCCTCTCATGATCGTCTGCATGCCCTGGGCCGTAAAATCAACAACCTCATAGCCCAAGGCAAGGTTTCCGCCGCTCAGAAAGTTTTTAACCAGGAGGTGAAACCCACTCTCGCTGAAATGGAAAGGCATTTCGGCATATTAATAGCCGCGGTGCGGATTGATATCTCCTCCTTAGATCAGGCCCGCAAAATTGCCTTTGGCAGCGAACGCGCCGTCTTCACCAAATTGAGCCGGGAAGCCGATGATCTCCTGGCCCTGGTAGGCAAAGAGGCAGATAAAACCCGTGACCGGGGATTAGCCACGGCCCAACGCAGCACCACCACGGCCCTGATCGCAGTAATAATTGGTATTTTTATAGCTTTGACCTTTGGTTTTTTCCTCTCAAAGGGTATCGCCGAGCCTACTAACAAAGTCGTACGGATTATAGAAGAAATGAGTAAGGGCCATCTCAAGAAACGACTTAATATGAACCGAAGCGATGAGATTGGCCAGATGGCGAAAACCCTGGATAATTACAGCGATGACCTCCAAAATGGTACGGTTAAAGCCCTTACCATGCTGGCCGCCGGTGACCTGACCTTTGAGGCCGTCCCCAAGGATGCCGAAGACGCTCTTGGTAACGCCTTGAAAAAAGCCGGCGATGACCTGAATATGATCATCAACGAGATCAATATGGCCGGCCAGCAGATTGCCTCCGGGTCTAATGAGGTCTCAAATTCCAGCCAGGCCCTTAGTCAGGGAGCCACCGAGTCGGCCGCCGCCTTGGAAGAGATCTCCGCCTCTATGACCGAACTCGCCTCTCAGACCACCACCAATGCCGAAAATGCCAATCAGGCCAATCAGCTGGCCCAGCAATCCCGTGATGAGGCCGAAAAAGGCAACCACCAGATGAACGACCTCATGGGAGCCATGAGCGAGATAAATGAATCTTCCCAAAATATCTCCAAGATCATCAAGGTAATTGACGAAATAGCCTTCCAGACCAACCTGCTGGCCTTAAACGCCGCCGTCGAGGCCGCCCGGGCCGGTAAGCACGGTAAGGGCTTTGCCGTAGTGGCCGAGGAGGTCAGAAATCTCGCTGCCCGTAGTGCCAAGGCCGCCAGTGAGACAGCAGAATTAATCGAAGGTTCGGCCGAAAAAGTGGCAACCGGTTCCCAATTGGCCGATCAAACCGCTGAGGCCTTAAAGGGGATTGTCGCAGGCTCCACTAAGGTCACCGATTTAGTGGCGGAAATTGCCGCCGCCTCCAACGAGCAGGCCAACGGTATAGCCCAGATTAACCAGGGCTTAAGCCAGATTGAGCAGGTAACCCAGCAGAATACCGCCGCCTCCGAGCAGGGAGCCGCGGCCGCGGCAGAGCTCTCCGGCCAGGCGGAACAGATGCGCGAAATGTTAGCCAGATTCACCACCCGCAACCATATCGGCGGCCATAGCTCCCACCAAAGCGCCCTGCCCCACCCGGCAGGAGTCTTAAAAGAGACATCCCGCGGCAGCTCTCCGCAGCCCAGCGAAATAATCGCCCTCGATGATTCGGAATTCGGCAAGTTCTAAGTCTGAGAGTTTCTAAGGATAACTGATATGCAGGCGGGGGAAATAACAAAAATGGCAATGCCGGTCAACGACAACATTGCCATCAATAACGAAGAATTCAAACTACTGAGAGATCTGGTCTATGAACGTTTTGGTATCAACCTCACAGAGACCAAACGGGATCTGGTGGTAAGCCGTTTGCAAAATGTCCTCCAACTCCAGGACTTTGATAGCTTTAAAAGCTATTACCAATATCTTATAACGGATCGTACTAACCAGGGATTAAACGAATTAATCAACCATATCTCCACTAATTTTTCATATTTTTACCGGGAAAACGCCCATTTTGATTTCTTCTCAAGACAGGCGCTCCCCCAGTTGATAGAAAAACTGCGCCAGCGTAACAGTTATGATATCCGGCTGTGGACAGCGGGTTGTTCCACCGGCGAAGAACCCTATATGCTTATTATGCTGATGATGGAACATCTTGGGCTCGATTATGGGAATTGGGATGCCGGGATGCTCGCCACCGACATTTCGGAGAGGGTTTTAAAGACAGCGGCTAAGGCACTATATCCCCTCGACCGCATAGAGCGGGTACCAGCCCATATTCGCCAGCGCTATTTTAAAACGGCGGGTAATGGTATGGCAGCGGTGAGCCGCAAGGTTAAAGAGGATATAACCCTGCGCCGTTTTAACCTCATGAACCCATTTCCCTTTAAAAAACCATTTCAGATGATCTTCTGCCGCAACGTAATGATCTATTTTGACAAACCGACCAGAGACAGGCTGATAAAGCGTTTTCACCAAATCCTTGAACCAGGCGGCTACCTCTTTATTGGTCACTCAGAGTCTCTGGGCCGCACCCAGAAACTCTACAAATATGTAATACCAGCCTGCTATCAAAAACTCGAGGTTAGATAACAGAAAAGCATAATCTACTACCAGTTGCCAAGCTCTAAAAAACAGGTCTGCTGAACCCTGACTTAACCTATGGTCTTATCAGGGATAATACTTATCGGCATCCATGAATAAGAGCAAGGTGAAAAAGATGAATAGAACTTATTATGAGCGAGGCACACATCCTTTTGCACGAGAATCATTCAGAACATAAAAATGTTATCTAAGCCAAAACCAAAAATCCGGGTTCTTATCGTTGATGACTCATCACTGGTGCGTCATATATTAAGCGACGGCATAAATGCCGACCCTGACCTTGAGGTTGTGGGTACGGCCCCTGAGCCTTTTACAGCCCGGGATAAAATTGTCCGTTTGAAGCCGGATGTCATGACTCTGGATGTGGATATGCCGCGTATGGACGGGGTAGAATTTCTGCGCCGCCTGATGCCGCAATACCCCATTCCTGTAGTCATGGTGAGTTCTCTTACCCAGCGTGGCAAAAAAATCACCTTAGACGCCCTCGATGCCGGAGCGGTGGATTTTGTTTCCAAACCCGGTATGGATATAAGCCGCGGCCTGCAAGGCATGATGACCGAACTATGCACCAAGATAAAAATCGCCTCCAGTGCCAATGTCTCCCATTGGAAAAACAAAAAGCTGATACTCCCCAGCCAGCGCCGTTTGCAGGACAATGGTTCTCTAACCAAATCCGCTGACAGGATTATCGCCATAGGGGCCTCCACCGGCGGCACCGAGGCAGTGCGCATAGTATTAAGCGGCCTGCCTGCCACCACCCCGGGCATCGTGGTAGTACAACACATGCCGTCAGACTTTACTCAAATGTTCGCCGAGCGCCTGAACGCATGCTGTGCCATGCGGGTCAAAGAGGCCCGAAGCGGCGACCGGATTACCAGCGGCCTGGCCTTAATCGCTCCCGGCGAACAGCAAATGACCATCAACTACACCGACGGCACCTACAAGGTTATCTGTAAGCCGGGAGAAAAGATCTGCGGTCATTGCCCCTCGGTAGAGGGAATGATGAACTCCGTGGCCCGCCAGGCCGGGGCGCGGGCCATTGGTATCATGCTCACAGGCATGGGGCATGACGGGGCCGACGCCATGCTGGCCATGCGTAAGGCCGGGGGTCGAACCATGGCCCAGGACGAGAAATCATCCGTGGTCTTCGGCATGCCGAAAGAGGCTTATGAACGTGGCGGGGCCGAGCGTCTGGTGCCCTTAGACAATATAGCGGGCGAAATTATAAAATTATTATCAACGAGTTAACAAGGGGGAATAATATCCAAATGAATATTATGATAGCAGAAGACGATCCGACCTGCGGCACCCTGCTGCAAGAACTGTTACGGCCCTACGGT
>DRPV01000108.1 GCA_011330685.1 Desulfobacterales bacterium | reverse complement strand
GCAGATAACCGCCCGGGGTCTGAAAATGGTGATAAGTTCAAAAGCGAGCCGCAGCTTGTTGCGGCTGACAGCCAGGATTTCAGGATCAATGGCACCTGGCGCAAGATCAAAAAAAGGGGCGTGCAGGGTACAAGACAGAGAGTTTTCCCGCAGTAAGTCGGCGATTTTTTTATAGTCACTCTTCTTTCTGGTGTATAGTATTTCACCTTCAAGACCGATCTCCGGTTGGAGACCATGCTCAATAAAGGTATCAATAAGCCCCTCTTCGAGAAAACCATAGGGCGCGTTTACAAAGCAATCGGCCCGCTTAACGGACAGGTGGTACTCAGTCAATCTTCCTGGCCTCATCAATAAGCATTACCGGAATATCATCCCGAATCTCATAGAGCAGCTTGCATTTATCACAGACAAGACCATCCTTTTCGGCGGTGAGTGTAAGCTCGCCTTTACATTTGGGACAGGCCAGAATATCTAATAATTCTTTATTTATCATTATTTTCCTCTTTTGATTTACTATTTTCTTGTAACTTCGAAGGTAACTATTCAGCAGGGGCAATAAATTTCCCTAAACTGGTAGCCGTAACTGTTCAGCAGTGCTCCAGGTTTGTTCATTTAGGACTTTGAAGCATACTTTCGTATTCGAAAAGGCCTAAATGGACAAAGATGGGGTGCTGCCGAACAGTTACCTTCGAATTTAAATGTTGCTTTCCCTGCCGTCAAGTTTTACCTGTAGAATATTTTTTTCATCTTGCTTTTTTTATCATAACAGCATATATGCAAAAGTAGGAATTTAACAATTTCATTTAATTCTAAATTAACTTAAAGGAGGTTCGTAAATGAAAAAACTGGCACTCACCATATTTTCACTTTTCTTTGTCCTGAGCTCTATCCCGGCTTTTGCCACCCCAACTAAACTGGTGGTCAGAGCCAGGGCCAATGATGCCAAGTTTATCGGCACGGCAGTGGGCGGCATAGCCGTGGCAGTCAAGGACTTTAACACCGGCAAAATTCTGGCCGACGGGATGATCAGCGGCGGTACCGGAAATACCAGACTGTTGATGCTGAAACCCCTGAAGCGCGGTGAACAGATAGCTGGTAAACACGCGGCATCATTTACCACCACCTTAGACATTAACAAACCAGTTAAACTGCTGATTGAAATAAGCGGCCCCCTCTCCGCCGGTATTGATCTTCACAAAGAGAGCAAAACAGTATGGTTGATTCCAGGCCGGAATCTCGATAAAAACGGCATCATTTTCAATCTCTACGGCCTCATGGTGGAGCCTTCTTCACCAGTTCCCCATGAGTTCCATCTTGTGGGCGATAACATTAAAATTGCGGCCCATGTCAGTCCCATGTGCGGCTGCCCGATCCGGCCCAATTTTTTGTGGGATGCCAATAAATATACCATCCGCGCCACTATTTTAAAAAATGGCCGCAAAATAAGCGAACTGCCCATGACCTACGATGGCACTATTGGCGATTTCGCAACCCATTTCACCCCCACTGCCACCGGCACTTACAGTATTGTAATTACCGCCGCCGACCAGGTTAATAATCAAGGCGTGGCTATTCGTTCAGCCGTAGTGGTTCCCCCCAAGGCCTTCCACATGATTACCGGCAAATAGACCTTTTTTTAATTACAAGCGGTACCCATTTTTCCGGGTACCGCTTTTTTGTAAGCAATCAATTAACCACACCAACCTCATATACCCCCTCAGGCATTTTATCGCGTAAAATGCCCCAGTTGGGGGATTTAACCATAACCAGGATCATTATTACTCAGAAAAGCAAGCCGTTTTAATCTTTAAATATCTCACACCAGAAAACCATAAAAATTAATAAATATTGCCAAATCAGTCACATAAAGAGGCATATGCCTTATGTCGCCGTTCAGCGACGATTTCTCTTGATATCGGTATAAATATTGCTTGGACTATGGTCTATACATTTTTAATCATCCATCATACCATGATATAATCCCGGAATATCAACAAGGGGGCAAGGGACGACCATGAAACAAATTCTTCTGCTGTTTGTTTTAATTTTCTTATGCGCCGGCCAGGCAAACGCTTCA
The DNA here is from genome assembly GCA_011330685.1 of Desulfobacterales bacterium. Lineage (GTDB taxonomy): Bacteria > Desulfobacterota > Desulfobulbia > Desulfobulbales > VMSU01 > JAADIV01. The sequence continues at coordinate 1,208 of DRPV01000108.1, read as the reverse complement.
ATCATTGATACGCCGCATAACGAAACAAATAATATTTCCTGTGTCAATTGCCACAATTATTCCTTATGGTGGCAATATTCCCCCCTCTTAAGCAATCCACAACTTCGGGGAGCAAAAACCAATGCCGTTTGTCTGACCTGTCACGGTGATGCCGGGCCGCAGATTACCGAGGTAACTCATGCCAGCGCGGCTATTGGCCCCGCCCACCGGGCCGCACTGGGAGATTGGTCACGGGCCTGTATTGACTGCCACGATCCCCACTTTCAGGATCAACTCAACTGGAGCCAATCCGTACCAGCCGATACCCTTTACCTGGTAACCGGAGCCATAGTTCCCGGTTCACTTTCCGTCACCGGCAGCGGAACCGCTTCTTCGCCCTATTACAGCACCTTCAAATATCAGAATCTTGTAGTAAATGCCGCGGGATGGGACAACGCCACCACGCCATGGACGGCCAAATCCGGCACCGCCGGCCGCGGCCTTATACTTGCCCTGCCCATAGCCACCTCGGACAATACCTATGAGATAACCGGAGTAAACGAGGGGTTATCAGAGGTCACGGTAAGAGGACAACTCAAGGCCGACTATGCCGCCGACAGTACCAAATTCGGTCTGATTTACGGCCAGCTGATCCGTGACCAAATAAACGTTTACGGCACAATGGCCAATGTCAAATTCTTTAATCCCAAAGGCGGTTTTGTTCATATCGGAGATAACGACGGCATATGCCAGGTATGTCATACGAAAACCCGTCACTTCCGGAATACCGGCGAGATAAACGCCACAACAGACGGTTACGACCACAGCGGTCAGGTTACCGCTGACTGCATTACCTGCCATTCTCACAAGGGCGGCTTTGCCCACGGAGGCTCAGGAGGCGCGACGGGAGGTAGTGGAGCAGGCTGTGTCCAATGCCACGGCCACGACAAAGGAACCATTTACGACCCGGACATGACCAAAACCGGCCCGCCATATGTGCCTAATCCCGACGGCATAGCAAGTATAGGGGCAGGAACCTTTCAGAGCCACTCAACACATACCGAAGTCGACAGTGATGATCAGCGGGGGCCGGCACTTTACTGCGCCAGCTGCCATGATTTAAACAATATGCCGAAGTTTAAAAATCAGGACGGCACGGGTAATCACACCCTGGCTGAAACCGACATCTGTAACGGCTGCCACAGCCCCGGCGGCACCTATGACGGGGT
>DRPV01000107.1 GCA_011330685.1 Desulfobacterales bacterium | reverse complement strand
CGAGCTATCTCAATTTGAGAGCGTCCCGCGCGCAAATCTCTCAACATAATTGCCACAGCAATATTGGGTGCCACAGGAATTTGATAAATATCAGGAGAATCACATATAGAGGGTTTCGGAACCGTAAAATTGCGCTCAAAGTCAGGGTAAAAAGGGGACGTTGTTGTTTTATTGACTTAAAGTGATTAAATAGCTATGCAGAACTCTCATCATGCCCTCGTGTCAAGTAAAGACAGTGGCTACCGGCATGGATGCGAGCCAGATTATTCTCTTATAATCGTGGGGCATGATACACTATCGATATTTTTTTCCAGGTAAATTATGAGGCAAATTGTATTTAAAAAAGGATAAATAAAGAAAATGAGGGCATCTATGATTTCATGCGTTTTGTATGATAATTTAAGTAGGTGCAAAGAGGGCAGAGTTCAAGAAGGGGCATTGTCTTATCGTGACTAAGTCAATAAAACAACAACGTCCCCTTTTGTTACACGGTTGCCAAGCTACAGCCGAGGGGCCGTTCACCCGATTTTTGAACAAAATATCCCGGAAGGATTTGTTCGTGAACGTATTATTGAACGGTTGCGAAAACATGTCAGGGTCGATGAGATGCTGTTTCTCGCTCTCCAGAAAGATTTTGGTATCGGCAGGGTCGGATTTACTTCAGATCAATTCCCTCAGGATGAAGTAAAAAAAGAAAATCTTGCAGAGATACTACAGTGGCAAGGAAAACAGTCTCTGTTCGAAGAACTGGTCGATAAATATCTTTTCCAGACATCAATCAGTGGCGTGCAACCAAAGGTACTGGTCCGAGACCAACGGGCAACGTTCCACACGCCTGGCCTCATTATTAAAAGTGGTATGGATGAATACCCGGGGCTTGCCATTAATGAATTTGTTTGTATGTCGGCTGCCTTGAATTGTGGTTTGGCGGTTCCCAAATTTTATTTATCAGAAGATCACAAACTCTTTGTCATGCACCGCTTTGATCTTGATCCTGAAGGGGGCCGAATTGGCCTTGAAGACTTTTCTGTTCTCCTGGGAGAGAGCGCAAAAGACAAATACTCTGGTTCCTATGAGTCGTTATCCAGAGTTATTGAAATGTACAGTGCTTCACCCCGCAGGGATATTGAGATATTCTTTCGCATCCTGGTGTTGTCGGTGCTTGTAGGCAATGGAGATGCCCACAAGAAAAACTTCTCACTCATTTATAACGATATACTGGCGCCTGAGACTATACGATTAGCACCAGCATATGACATTGTCTCAACTCTGCCTTATCTCAAACAAGACACTCCTGCCCTGAAAATGAACGGCAACAAAAAACAATTCCCAGGTAAGAAAGAACTACAACGCTTTGGCAAAAAACTGGGTCTAAAAAAGACAAAAGAAATTATCGAACAATTTGCTCAAACAGTTCTTGATACCCTTGCAAAAAACAAAGAACTGCTGAAGGAATCACCTCAAATTGAAAAAAGTATCAGATTTTCTGTTTCCAGATGCATGACAAGAGGGTAAAATTTTATGGGGTCGGACCAAGCGATCTAATTGATTCACCGAATAAATCATAAAAAATTACCCGCTTTTAAGCATTTTAGCCGAATCCTGAACCATTGAATAGATGCAGGAACCTAACAGAACCATCCACATGATGAGCAACTACCCGTAATGCCTATATTACACAGCATGGAGCCTGCAACGATAATGAGACTGGGCAGGTCGAAAAAGCTTATGACAATTCTTGCACTTACACTATTCAGGCTATCTATTAATTTGGCCGTTTGTAGCCGTCTTTAACAGCTTGCTCCATGGCCGCGAGTTCTTCGTCTGTAAGGAAATCAAAGTGAGAAGATCTTTTTCTGGCTGAAAGGCTTCCGTTGTTCTGCAGACACAGTTGGATGAATAAATCGATCAGACGATCAGGCATGTCGATAATATCCTGTATTGCCTTCTTGGTTTTGTCATAGTTGACCAGAAAGCTGAGCTCTTCCACAAGTTCTTCTTCGATGGTTTTGGTTACAAATTCGTACAAAGCTTCTGCCTGTGGTGTCATGTCCATATACTGATACCAGCACGCTGTGTCATTCTCGACGGTCATCTGGCCCATTTTATTCAGTTGGTAATCGATGAACCCCAGTAAAGGCCGAGAGAAAGCCTCTAACGATGCATCGTAATCTGCTGGATTTTTGAGCATGACTGCCGAAACCGGGAACATGAGCCCACGCGGAACCATTTCCTGCAACGAAAGGATATTGTGTATCAGGAATCGATGGATTCGTCCGTTTCCATCTTCAAAGGGGTGCAGGAATACAAAGCTGTAGGCAATCGCCGCTGCATGGATGACAGGTGAAACATTTCCCTCTTTCATCCGCTTATGGGATTCGATAAGACCCGCCATCAGATATGGCAGGTCATCAGGTTTTGGACAGATAAAATGTATAATCTCCTTCTGGTAGGCAACTGCCTGCCCAACGTAATTCTGGCTTTCCCGATAGTCACTGTCTTTAAATCGCGGGTCGACAATCCGGTTCTGAAGCTCGATCAGCCTTTTCTTCTCACAGAAGTCCTCTTTTTCCGCAAGCTCAAGGGATGTAATGAATTTTTCAGTCCGGGAGGCATTGGGCTTTATATGTTCAATTTCAAAGGACGACTTCGTTTCTTTGTTATAGAGGTAACTCAATGCCCGGCGAAGCAGTTCCGGCGGATACGTGGTGACAATCTCCTCGCACCTTTTACGTAGATCAGATGAATCCAGTTCGGAAAGCTTCCCTGTTCTTCTGATGATCGGACAGAAGGTTTGGGGACCAAGGAGGTTGTTCACAATACGGTGGCGCGGGGATTTATCCCCGTTCTGGACAGTGTAATATTCTTTTACCTCCAGTGCATCGACATAGTTGCCGGAAGAAATGTCATCGATAGGAAGCTGTTTGCCTGTCAGGAACTCATAGAAAAACCAGATTCTTCGAGCGTACTTTCCGGTTGGCGTGGATTTGATGTACTCGGTGAGCTCTTCCAGAGAAACGTGCTCGAATATTTGAGTCAACAGGCCCAGGTTGACCCCGTCATATTTCAGCGCAAATTTAAGATGGTCGCCGACTGTTTCTCCGGGCCAGTATCTTGTCGGATATATGTCGTAGGTTGCACCATCCTGAACCTTCGATCTGTGAGTCCCCGATGACGACACAAATGAGGTATGCCAATGGGGCATGTCTGTCAGCCCGAACCTGTCAAGCAGATAAGCATAGCCGGCAGGGCGAGATTCCAAAATGTTTATTTCCATAGGGCATCCTCGTAAAATTATTATTCTCTTGGCAATATAGTTAGAAATCGGCTTTTTATCAATAAAACGATTACAACAAGACTGCTTACTGACCTTGCACACGTGCAGCACATGTGCTATATTTGTTTACAGGTATCCATTCTCGCAAACTACGACATAGAGGATCTTATTATGAGCGGATCAGTACGGCATGAAACAATGTTGAGAAAACCTATTCTTATGCCGCCAAGCATGATCGAGAAGGTTGATAAGATAGCAAAAAATAAAAAAGTTTCCTTTGCAAAGGTTGTGAGGGATGCGGTCAATGCTTTTGACAGCGAGACTTCAGCTGATGATACGAAAATTTTATATGCTTTGGCAGACACCATGATTAAAACCACCCAAGAAGTCATTAAAAAAATGGAAGAGATTGAAAAACGGCTTGATGCTACTCATGCCATGTTGGAGGCTCAATAATGGGCGTTAGTGGAAAAGTTATGGAGGCATTAAAGGCGGGAATACTTTTGAATGAAAGATTAACCACCCTTATCGACAAGGTAGATTGTATGGACAAAGATTTTCGCCGAATGAATGACAGACTTATTCGACTGGAAACAATGGCTGAAATTGCCAAAAGTCAACCTCGGTTAACGGAACCGGAATAACGGTGAGATAGAAAAAAAGGGGGACGTCTATGATTTCATGCGCTTTGGATGATAATTTAAACAGGTACAAAGGATTTTCCCTTTATACGGGTAAAATCTTGCGCTTATAGAGCAAATTGGAGTATTGTAGGCGAAGTTAGCTGAACTGGCTGGCGTTGGCAAGAATATGATCTTAGAACTGGAGAGCGGCAGGCAGAGTGTGCAATCAGAAAATTTGCTCAAGGTACTGTGGGTGCTGAATATCGAGTGAGATGCTTTTTTGAAAGATACCTTGAACATCACTGAAATTTTATGGCAGCTTTTTTCCCTAAAATAGCAAGCAGGCTCAAAAACTGGGTGCGTTTCCAGCGGGTTCTGTTACTGGCCATACCAACGGGGATTATTGCCGGTCTGGGTTCAGTAATCTTCTTTACCCTGCTTGATCTCTCCCATAGCTTTTTCCTTGAGCACTTCATTGGTTATTTCCCCCCAGGGCCGGGCGGTGAGCATTCTCTTCTTCATGTGCCCTTTCGGGAGCTCAGCCGCTGGATGTTTCTCGTAATACCAACCATCGGCGGACTGGCCGCGGGCTGGCTTATCTATACCTTCGCTCCCGAGGCCGAGGGGCATGGCACGGATGCCGCCATTGAGAGTTATCATTTTAAACATGCCATTATTCGGGGCCGGGTGCCGTTTATCAAGACGGTGGCCTCTGCTCTCACCATTGGTTCCGGTGGTTCAGGCGGCCGTGAGGGGCCTATTGCCCAGATTGGGGCCGGTTTTGGTTCCATTATCGCCCAAAAGCTGAAGCTCACCGAGGCTGAAAGGCGGATTCTGATGATGGCGGGCATGAGCGCCGGTATTGGTTCAATCTTTCATGCCCCCCTCGCCGGGGCGATTTTCGCGGCGGAAATTCTCTACCGGGATATTGACATGGAGTATGAACTCCTTGTTCCCTCCGCCATCACTTCGGTGGTAGCCTACTGCGTTTTCGCGCTTTTTTTCGGTTTCGGCCCCCTGTTTTTAACCCCTAATATGGATTTTACATCTGGGGGGGAGATATTACCCTACACAATCCTGGCCATTGTGGTTGCCGTGGCCGCCGGATTTTACTCCCGCCTGTTTTATAAGGTCAGGGATCTCTTCAGCGCCCTGCCCATTCTGCCCCATTTTAAGCCGGCCATCGGCGGTTTACTCACCGGCATTGTCGGCTTTTTTCTGCCGGCCTCAATTTATACGGGTTACGGGCAGTTGCAGCAGGCCTTTGACGGTCATCTCGCCATTGGATTTCTGCTGGCGGTGGCCATTGCCAAGATGTTTACTACCGCCTTCAGTATTGCCTCCGGCGGCAGTGGCGGGGTGTTCGGGCCGTCGGTGGTTATCGGCGGGGCGCTGGGCGGGGCGGTTGGTCTTATTCTACAGAAAATTATGCCCTCCCTGGTACATACCCCCCAAGCCTATATCGTGGTCGGCATGGCCGGTTTTTTTGCCTCAGCGGCCTGCAGTCCCTTTTCGACCATAATTATGGTCAGCGAGATGACCGGCGGTTACGGGTTGTTGCTGCCCGCCGTCTGGGTGACTACCCTGGCCTTTCTGTTCCGGGCCCGGGTGGGGATTTACGAGAAACAGCTTGCCAATCGCTACGATACCCCTATTCACCACGCCGACTTTTTATCAGGCCTGCTGGGCAGGCTGACAGTCGGTGATCTGCTTAACAGATTTAATCTCAGGCAAACGAGGACGATTGAGCCGGATATTTCGCTGCAGGAGTTTGTGCGGATAGCGGTTGAATCTCCCACCAAGTTTTTCCCGGTGGTGGATGGAACCGGGAAATGCCTCGGGGTGATTAATACCGCCAAGGCCAGGGATATCACGCTTTATCAAAAAGAGGGCAAGGATGTTCTGGTGCGGACTCTGATGGAAGAATGTCGTGTGGTCTATCCGGATAACGCGCTGGCGACAGCCCTTGCCATTATGGTTAAAAATGACCAGGAGGCCCTGGTGGTTCTCTCTGATCGTGGCGCGGAGGCAAGTATTATCGGGGTGATAGGCCGGGAAGACATCCTGCTTGCCTATGAGCCGAAGAATATGGCGGTCTGCTCGTGTGATCGAGCGCTGTAACATATCCTGGGACAGAATGATTTTCGCAAAAAACGCGAAAAAAACTCAATCCTCTCGGTGCAAGGGTGTTCCGGTGCAGCAGATAGCGTAGACTTCGGATAGCGTAGACTTCGAACCATGAGAACAGAACCCGGAAAACCGACAGTCCGCAGTTATAATCGCCGCAGGCGCTAACTATACTGTCTTCTGTCCCCTGTCTTCTGTTTCCTGTTTAACCCCAGCCATCGGCAATAATCTTCCCGCAGGCTGGGCCAGCTGAATTTATCCGTTAATTTACGGCCGTCAATACTATCAGTCTTGCGCAGACATTTCCGCAGGTCGGGCAGCAGGTTATCCTCTTTGTACAGAAAATCTGCCGGGAAGAGTTCCGGATAGGACAGGCTGTTAGGGAGAAGCGGTCGACAGCCGGCCCGTACCGCCTCCAGTACCGCGATGCCGTAAAATTCATGCCTGGCCGTGGAAATAATCAGATCAGCCCTGGTTAGTAAGGCAATATAATCCTGGCGCGATTCCACGTAACCAAAATGCTCTATTCGATCAGCCAGCCTGATTCGGGCCTCGGCAAAAATCTTCGGCTGCCTTAAAAATGATTCGCCCGCGACAATGACCCTGAAGGGTACACCTTCCCGCTGTAAAGCGAAGAGGGCTGCAAAAAACAGCTCTGGGTTTTTATCATGCTCCCAGCGATGATTCCAGAGAAGAAGTGGTTCAGGGTTGTTGCGTAAAGGGCCTGAGAGGGCGTCGATCTCCCGGAAGTCCAAGGGGGGATGTAAAATCGTGGTCTTGGCTCGTAACCTCTCTTCCCAGCCCGGCAGGGCCATATCGGGCATTTTGCCTAAAAGCCCGCGGCAGCCCTCCAGGAATGAGGAGAAATTATATTGGGAATTAAAGGCCAGGCGGTCAGAGGCCAGGGCCGTGGTGAGGTTGGTCAGGGCAAAATGAAAATCGCGCTTATCGTTGACCTGGACGGGGTAGGCGAATTGGTTTTCATGGAAATAGGTGTAAATGGGAAGAGTCCGAAAAGCCGGCGGCAGCAGGCCCCGGAAGGCGGCCACGTCGAGAAAAGGTGAGCAGAGAATACAATCAACCGCGGACAGTTCAAGCTCACCACCCTGAACTTGGGCCGCGAAGCACGGCGCGGCCAGGCGCATACGCCATTTCCATTTGCGGGCCGGTAAGGTATGCAGGGTGAAGACGGCCGGCAAATTCTTGAGCAGGCCGTCTATAAACGCCTTATGTGAACCGCCATAATAGGGTTCGATAATTACGATTTTCTTCATTTTTCCCATTTTTCCCATTTTTTTCATAAAGATTTAGAGTAGCAGTTCCGGAGACAATAGTCATTTGGTAAACTAACAATGAACCACGCAGGAAGGAGAAAAATCCCATATGCAAGCCATCCTTGAAAAAATGCTGACCGGCTTTGGCCTTTCCGCCCCGCTGAGTCAGGCGGTTGTGCTGGCGCTGTCCATTCTGGCTGTTGCCGCCCTTGCTTATTTTGTGTCGAGGCTGACCATTCATCTGATGATCCCGTTTTTTGTCAGGGCCGCAGCCGTCAGCAAGTCCGACTGGGATGATATTCTGGTTCGTAACCGTTTTTTTGATCATCTCGCGATTCTTATCCCGGTGGTTGTCGTTTATGCCGCTGCCGACGCCCTGCTGAGCGGGCATCCTCTTTTAGTCGAGGCGGTGAGGCGTCTGTGTATGACCATTCTGGTTTTTCTGGCCGCCCGGATGATAAATTCTGTCCTGCATACCTTTGACGAAATATACAAACGCGGCCCGGCGGCACAGAGAAAACCCATAGGCGGTTATCTGTCTGTGATCCGGATTGTGATGTTTGTTTTTGCCGGGATTTTTATAATATCAATTCTGATCAATCAGTCGCCCTGGGGGATTTTCAGCGTTTTAGGCGGCTTGACTGCCATTCTGCTCTTGATCTTCAAAGACACCATTCTCGGCTTTGTGGCCAGTCTGCAACTAATCAGCAATGATATGGTACGGTTGGGAGACTGGATTGAGATGCCCCGTTTTGAGGCTGACGGTGATGTTGTTGATGTCTCTATCCATACGGTTAAGGTTCAGAACTGGGACAAGACCATCACCACTATTCCCACCTACGCCTTAGTCTCTAATTCCTTTAAAAACTGGCGGGGGATGGCGGAGTCCGGCGGCCGCCGTATCAAACGCTCAATTTATCTTGATATGAATTCGGTTAAATTCTGCAACTCCGGGATGCTGGAAAAATTCAGTCAATTTGTCCTGCTCAGAGAATATCTCCAGAAAAGGCAGGAAGAGATTGGCCGTTATAATCGGGAGCATAATCTCGATAACCGCCTGGTGCCCAATGGCCGCCGTCAGACCAATATCGGTATTTTTCGGGCTTATATCAAGAGTTTTCTGGCCCATCATCCCATGATTAACAAGGATATGACCTTTCTCGTCAGGCAGCTGCCGCCGACTTCAAAGGGCCTTCCGCTGGAAATATATGTTTTCAGCAGTGATCAGGTCTGGGCCAATTATGAAGAAATTCAGGCCGATATCTTTGATCATATCCTGGCGGTATTACCGGAGTTTGACCTGCGGATTTTCCAGGAACCCACGGGATTTGATTTCCAGGCGCTGCGGGTTCATGGGCGGCAGGAAGACTTACAATAAGGCTGGTGAACGGCTAAGCGAAAGGATCTTATAGTGCTCGTTGAGAATGATAACCAATAAAATTAAATTGATGATATGCCAAATATTTAGTACAATTTATCAAGGAGAGGATAGGCTGAGAATATGGGTCGCTGCTGAATAGTTATTTTGTAGTTGGGGCTGCTTTCAGCCCCGTTAAGCAAACAAATATGCCCGCTTGCCCAAGTATCTTTGAGTGAGGAATTTTATGAGCAAATACTATTATGTCGAGGAGCAGCTGATGGAAACCATAATGACTACAAAGTTTACCCAGCTGTCCTTAATCTTTTTGTTCCTGCTCGGCATTGTTTTTTGCCCGTTAGGCAAAGCGGCAGCGCAAAGGGATTCTCCTCTGCCCAAGTACCATTTTGGTATTCCGCCCTATCAGAAGGGGCAGAGCGTTGATGAGATCCGTGGTCTCTATAAACCCATGTTGCTCTGGCTCGGAAAGCAGGTGGGATGCCGCTTTGATTTTATCGGCGCGGAAACCTATGAAAAAATGATCGACATGGTGGCCTCGGGCCGGGTACAGATCGCGGGTCTCGGGCCGGTACCTTATGTGGAGGCCAAAAATAAAAACCCTGAGCTGCGTCTTCTGCTCACCGAATTAACCTGGAATCAGGCTAAAACCAAGCGGGTCGATGTCTATCACGGCTATATAATCGCCCTTAAAAAACGGCATGATCTGAACAATCTTTTTGCTCTCAAGGGGAAGAAGTTTGCCTTTGTTGATAAAAATTCAACCAGCGGCTATCAGTATCCCAATGCCCTTATGCGCCGCGAGGGAATTATTCCGGAGCGTTTTTTCAGCAAGGTTTATTTCCTTGGCAGTCATCCGCGGGTTACGGATGCCATTGCCGCCGGCAGTGTTGACGCGGGAGCGACCTGGGATTTTAATCTGGCCAGGGCCATAAAGAAGCATGGCGCGGTTTTTAAGATAATTGCCAAGCCGTCGGCTATCCCCAATCTCGCGGTTGTCGCTCATCCCTCGTTACCGCTTGCTGTGCAGCGGAAAATCCAGCAGGTTCTGCCGACCATTCCAGCCGCTCTTCTCCGGGGGCTGCCGGCAGATGGTTTTGTTGTCCGGCCGGACAGCTTTTATGATTCTGTCCGGCGGGTTGTGGAGCAGGCGCACAAGGAACAACAATAACCGGTCATTAATCCCATGAATAAACTGCGTATAAAGCTCCTGGGGCCAACGGTTATTGTCGTTGTCTTTTGCCTTGGGGTTATTGTCTATATCTCCTATCTACAATATACCTTTTTCCAGACCACCGCGGCTCAAACAACCAGGCATCTTGAGCATGAGGTGCAGAATCGGCTGTACGCCATTCAGGCCGATAATCAGGAAATGGTGGATTTTCTCTCTAACAACTGGTCTTTTGTTGACAATGTCGCCCAGGGGAATGTCAATCATCTCCTTGACCAGATTGTGCCCTCTATAGTTCATAAGACCATCGATTTTATTAATGTTTATGATACCAGGGGGGTGCTGCTGGCCTGCGCCGACAACCCCGGTAAATTCGGGGTCAAAGATGATATAAGTTCTATGTTAGCGGGGCTTAAAACCGATGCGATTTACCCGGCAGCCACGGTCTATAACGGCAAACTGGCTTTAGTTTCTCTAAAACGTATTGCCGGGAATTACGGCCCGCTTGGTTTCCTCGTGGCGGGGTGTTATTTAACCAGGTCAACCCTGGCCGATTTTAATGTTTTCTCGCAAAGGCATCACGCGGCCTTACATTTGCTCTATCAGGGTAAAGAATATTTATTGTTGAATGGTGTTACGACCCCGGATCTTATTAAACATCGGAAGGCAACTACCATTGTCCTGCGGCCGGGAACCGATGAAACGGGCCGGCTCAGCGCTTTATTAATCGAAGACATTTCCTTTACGGAGCAGTATTTCTGGCGGCAGTTATTAGTCATATCCTTCTCCTTTTCTCTCGTTAGTCTCCTTGTTATTGTTTTTGCCCGGAAAAGTACTCTATCCGTTACGGCTGAGCTGGAAAAATCCAGGGATAAACTGGAAGAGCGGGTGGTGGAACGGACGAATGAGTTACAAAGCAGTGAGGAACGTTTCCGGGCTCTGGTCAATAACCTTGATTCTCTCGTCTATGTGGCGGATTTTAACTCCTACGAACT
>DRPV01000106.1 GCA_011330685.1 Desulfobacterales bacterium | reverse complement strand
TCCTGTCCCCTGGCTGTCTATGCTGGTGTTAATAGCCGCTGCTGTTCTTATGTGTCTCTTTGTGGTGAACTGGATTCATTTCAATCAAATTATCTTTTCATTAACCCCTCTGGAGATATTTTTCTGTTTTGGCCTGGGGTTGCTGTTGGTCGCTCTGACCAGAACTCCTGAGGTCTTCGCCGCCGGGCCCATTGTGATTTACGCCCTCTCTCCTAAGTGGCGTAAGCCGCATCGGGTATAGAATTATCGTAACCGTTCAGCTGTACCCCACCTCGCCTTGCTTTTTCTTGCTGTTTCTGCTAAAATAGAAAATTTTGTGTTGTTATCTCCTTTGGCCTTTATGGCTGCCTGATGTTGGTTAAATGACGCATAATGATCCGTTGAGTGATAAATCCCTGTCGTAAAAGGGGCGGCAAATAACCTCGACATTCTCTTAATCCCTTGATATTTAAGATTAAATTATAAGCATGCGGCTTCGGTGTGTTTGTTGGCATTTAACTTGCTTGTTAAATTGCGAAGTTTGCTGAAGCTGCGGGGTAATTGTTTTATTCCCCCTTAAATGTAGAATGAAGATTGAAAATTGGTGAAAAATGGATAAATTAATCAGGGGTTGGAGTACTGTGCCCCGCTCTAAGACGGAATATCTTTATGGTCAGTGGGTTCCTTTTATATTGGTAGCCGCCGCCCTTTTGATCTCAATAATTTCCTGTCGGCAAAGTACCCTTGTCAGCCCTTTACCCGCCCCTGCTTTGCCATCTCGGCAGACCAGTGCCGTCTCCCCGCCTCCTGCTGATCTTCAGCGGGAAACATTAATGGGGCGGCGTATATATGCCATGAATGTTAATTCAAGTCGGGAGCTTATTGCCCGGCTGCATGAGTTTAATCTCTGGGGTAAGGTGCAGGAAGATGTGCCTTCAGTCATTATTGAGCATTTCCCGGCCGATCTGGCTCTGGTAGATCTGAGCCGTAAGAAGAAGGCCTTTGTGCGGGCCTTGCTGCCGGTGGTAATGGTGGTCAGGGAAGAGGTTATGCTGGAGCGTCAGCGTTTATTGACCGTCATTAATGAACTGGGCGGCCCGCGAGGTTTGACCTTTTACCCCGGACGGCAGGAGTGGCAGACCGCCATCGCCAGGGAGCAGGTTCTCTTTATTAATGAATTATGCCGTAAATATCGTACCGAGGATGCCGAGGAGTTACTGAATCGGGTTAATGTTTTACCTGTCAGCCTGATGCTGGCCCAGGGCGCAATTGAATCATCATGGGGCAGTTCCAGGTTCGCCAATCAGGCCAATAACCTTTTCGGGATGTGGACCTGGGGCAAAAAAGGCCTGGTTCCGGCCCGGCGTGCCGCCAATCAAAGCCATAAAATTGCCATCTATGATTCGGTTTTAGACTCGGTGCGGGCTTATATGCTGACTATAAACCGAGTTGGGGCTTACGCTGATTTACGGCGCATACGGCGTCATTCCATGGATGCCGCGGCCGTGGCGGAAGGTCTGCTTAATTACTCTGCCAGAAAGGGTTTTTACGTGACCTCTCTGCAGAGCCTTATCAAAAATAATAATCTCGAGAGTTATGATAATTGCCGTCTCGTTGATGCCGGTTAATTTTACAGGCCCTGACTGGGCGGCAGGTAATTCTCAACAGGAGTAGATAAATGACCTCATTATTAGCAGAAAAAGACGATGACTGCGTGAAGAAGACAACTCTCTACTCCGCCATGGCCGTGTGTCTGCTGGCAGGGTTTCTGGGCGGGATAATTTACAGCTCCCTGCATCCGGTTGTTCATTCCAGGGATGCAGTTCATGAGCAGCGGGATGCAGGCGCTCAGAGTCAGTCCGTCGCATCCGCCAACTCCTCACAGCAGGCGGCGATGATCGTAGGTCTGGAAAAACAGGCCGCCCTTCATCCTGAAGATGTGGAGGTATGGGTCAAATTGGGAAACGCCTATTTTGATACCAATCAGGCGGTCAAAGCCATTGGCGCCTATACTAAATATCTGGCTCTGCATCCTGGGAATGCCGGGGTACTTACGGACTTAGGGGTTATGTATCGGCGGGCCGGTCAGCCGGACAAGGCCATCGAATGCTTTGATAAGGCGGCCGCCATTGATCCTTTAAATGTTCAGGCGCGTTTTAATAAGGGGATTGTCCTTATGTTTGATAAGAATGATAAGGCCGCTGCCATTAAAGAGTGGGAGGCCCTTGTCAAACAAAATCCCGGAGCCATGGCCCCGGGTGGCAAAACCGTGGCTCAGGTCTTGAAAGAGGTAAAGGCCGGCGGGAAATAAATTTTTAATCGACATTTTTTTATCGACGGAGATATTGCTCTGTTGGTTATTTGGTTTGCAATGCGAGGGGGGCGGTCTATGGCGCCCCTTTTTTTTTGGCGAAAATCAGGGCAGGGCGATGGGGGTGTGGAGCGGCAGGGTACTTAGATCTTCATTCCGGCGCAGGGCCTCACCGATCAATATACCGAGACGCTCCGCTTCGTCCTGCTGGGCCTGGGAATGGCCGAATTTTTTGTAATGGCCCCTTAAAAGGGCGGAATGCTCCGGCGCCTTGCCGGCAATCTTCATAAATACCCCGATGGTGCGCCATGGTTCATGACACGGGTGGGAGAATATCAAGCTATTGGGGATATGTGCTCCGTAACGCTGCAGCATGGCCTTCAGGCCCCATTGGTGCATCCGCCAATACCCCCGGCAGGAGATGAGGGGCAGGACTGTCCGGCCGCCAAAGAGCTTTTTCCCGTAATGGTCAATAAGATAAAGAATGGGGCCGCTGGGATTATATGACCAGGTAGGCCCCGCCAGGATTATGAGATCAAAGTGCTGATTTACCTGCTCGGAGAGGGGGCAGATGGGGTTGCGACGCCGGAAGAGGGTGCGAATCATCATTAGCAGGCAGGCGCCGATGGAGTTAGTGGGGAATTTTAAGTGAACCACGGGCTCAATCCTTTCTTTCAGCACTCGATGGCCATTCTTCTCCAGGCCGGTTTTAAGACGCCTTATCAGGCAGCTCGTTTGACCGCTGAAGGAATATGAAAGGATGAGGATTCTTTTTTTTCTGGCTATGGTCATGAAAAAATGTCAATTTGAGGGTGAGACGCCCGTTACTCCTACCGGGTGAAATTTTAATTGCCGCCATAATAAGATTATATTATCGTGTCCGCAACTGCAATGTGCAGAAAGAGGGGGCTTTAAAAAATAATTTAAACTTCTGACCAATTTCATTGGTAACCGCGGGGCGTGGAGAATTATGGGAAACTCTTATGATGTGATAATTATCGGCGCTGGTCTCTCCGGTTTAAGCGCCGCCCATTTTCTGGCGAAATTATCTCACGCTGAGCTGCGGGTTGCCGTTATAGAAAAGACTTCCCGGCCTGGGGGAGCCATAAAGACCTTTAACTCAGAGGGTTATCAGGGGGAATGGGGGCCGCACGGCTTTCTTGATAATACCCCTGAAAGTCAGGAGCTTCTGCGTGATATTGATCTCTACCGCGAGGCCCAGCAGGCCCCTCTGGGTGATTTTTTCCGCTATATATGTCATCGGGGCCAATTAGAGCGGCTGCCACAGAGCCTAAGCACGGCCTTAAAGACCCCTCTGGTTTCCGTGGGCGGTAAACTGCGGGTCTTCGCCGACCTCTGGAAGCGGCCGAAGATGGAGGATCAGACCATTGCCGACTGGGTGAATTATCGTTTTGGCCCGGCCATTCTTCCCCTGGCCGATGCCGCGGTCAGCGGTACCTTTGCCGGGGATTTTAACAGGTTGAGTATCGATGCTGTTATGCCGGGTGTTCGGGCTCTTGAAAAGGAGACCGGTTCGGTACTGCGGGGGCTTATCAAGAAAAAGCGGGCGGCGAGGGGGGCAAGCAAACTGGCCCGCCTGCCCTCCATGCTTAATTTTCCCACCGGCATGGAGAGGCTGGTTAAGGCCCTGGCCGGTAAAAAAGAAATTAAATATAATGCCGCAGTCAAGGGGATTCGCCGGGATAAAGTCTGGACGGTGAGTACGGAGGCGGGGGAGTTTGAAGCGGCGCAATTGATTGTGGCGCTGCCGGTGAATCAGGCGCTTCGACTTTTAAGTGCCTTTAAGGCGCCGCCGGTGGTGGAAATTCCGACGGCCAGGATAATTAATGTGGTCATGGGTCTGCCCGATTCGGCCGAGGTACCATACGGCTTTGGTTATCTTGCCCCGGAGCAGGAACACCGTTTTGCCGTTGGTGCCATGTTTACCTCTCATATGTTCCCTGACCGCAGTCCCCGAGCCTGCCGCTTAATCGAGGTGCTGGTGGGCGGCAGGCGGCATCCTGAGCGTCTTACTCTCTCGGACAGTGAGATAGAGGCGCGGGCTGTCAAAGATATCGGGGCGCTGATTAATCTGCCGGAGCCGCCTCTTTTTATTAGGGTGCTGCGTACCGAACATGCTATCCCGCAGCTTGAGATGGATCATTCCGCCCTGCTGCGCTGGCGGCAGAGTGTAGAAAGTGATTTGACAGGCCTGTATATCTGTGGTTTTGGCTGGGACGGCATCGGGATGAATGATATGATTAAATCGGCCCGTAAGACTGCTGCCGCCGCTGCCGCCGGTGGTGAACGGTGGATGGAAGAATTACAGGTGAAGCCGGTTTATTTTTAGGTTCTCTGTTGCTGGACGTGGTGATGAACAAAGGTAACCGTTCACCTGCACCCCATCTTCGTCCCCCTCACATACAACGGGTACGCTTCGGAGGCCGAAACGAACGAACCTGGGGCACATCCGGAGTCTTCGCTTTCCTGAACGGTTACAGTTTACGAGTTGAGGGTAATTCGTTGCCTCTGCTGAACGGTGATGAACAAAGCAAAGGGTTACAACGTTTCAAGCGAGGAACTTAGCCCGTATTTTTTGGTCGAGCATCTTCATTTGGCCCTGGATGGAAAGATCGTTGTTTATCGCCTTGCTTATTACCCGGACTGAATGAACCACGGTGGAATGATCCCGGTTAAAGGCCCGGCCGATTTCGGAGAGGGCGTTTTGGGTGTATTTCCGCGAGAAATACATGGAGACCTGGCGGGGAAAGGCGATGTTCTTCTTTCTTGATCTGGAGAGTAAGTCTTCGGGCTGTAATTTGAACTGGCCGGCGATATAGTCTCTAATCATCTCTGGATCAAGTGCCTTGAGCTGGTTGACGATATTGGCCATAACTTCGTTGATCATTTCCTTATTGGCCTCATGACCCCGGAGGGCCATTTTGGCCTTGATACCCACCAGGGCGCTTTTTACCTGCCGCATATCTCCCTTGATTCGTTCCGCTATGTGCCAGACCAGTTCTTCGCTTAATGTTATTTTAAGCCCCCGGGCCTTGCGGGCTATGATGGCGGCCTTGGTCTCGGTGTCGGGCTCGGTGATGGTGGTGATGAGGCCGGATGACAGGCGGGAACGTACCCCGTCCGTAATATTGCTTAACTCCCTGGGCGGCTGGACGCCGGTCAGAATAACCGTCTTGCCGCTCTCCATGAGAATGTCTAAGATTGACCCTAATTCTTCCTGGGTCTTGGCTCGGCCGGCCAGGGCCTGCAAATCTTCCAGCATCAAGACATCGCTGCTTTGAAAGCGGGTCTTGAAAGACTCCATTTTATGCTTCTGAATGGAGTTGACCATCTCGGAAGTCAACTGCTGGGCGCTGAGGTAATTCAAGCGGACGCCGGGGGCGTTTTCCAGTATATAGTGGGCCACGGCGTGGGTTAAATGGCTTTTGCCAAGGCCGGTGCTGGAGCTTACGTACAGGCAGCGGCCAAATGAGGTGTCCCCTTCTGCCAGGGCGTGGCAGGCGGAATGGGCTATGGCGTTACAGTCTCCAACCACAAATTCATCAAACACATATCTGGGGTTCAGGGTTCTGACGAAGGTGGGGGTTTTGTTGATGGTGGGCAGACATAGCTGCTCACCTCTATCGGCGGTTTGGGAGGCGGATACCTCCGGCAGCTCGTCATCGGCCTTAAAGATGATTTTAGGCTTGCGGCCCGTGTAGTCTTGAACCGCCGCCTGGATATCGGCCATATAATTATCCATCACCCAGGAGCAGAAAAAACGATCCGGGCCGCGTAATTCTATGCTGTCACCGGCAAAGCTCACGCATTGCAGGGGGGTTATCCAGAGGTTGTAAGTGCTTGCGCCCAGTTTGTCTTGAAGTCTTTTGTCTATTTGCTGCCAAGTCATGAGTTTACCTTAAGAATTGGTTCTTGTGGAAAAAAATCTTACAACGTGTAGGTGAAAGACCAAATTATGGCGTAATGTTTAAAAAAAAAGTGGCGGCCTGTCAAAGGCGGTTTTAGATGATTTAGCGAGCCGGTAAATGAAAGTTATCAACAGGGGTGGAGGCAAGTAAAGACAAGGGCTCTAATTTTCGACCGGCTCACAGGCCTTGTCAATAAAGAGATTTGCCGACCGCCCGATAAATGTCATATTTTTATGGCTTTAAGGGGATTGGCGGTCTTTTCAGGCCAGGATGTTTAAAATTAATATCTCTGATTTACTCTTGTTTATTCGTGATATCTGCTAAAATCTTTTTTTTTCTTTTTGTCGTCCCCGTCAATATTGACTTGAAGCTCAAGGCCGGCAGAAAAATATTTTACAGATAATATTTGAAATATCAGCCAAATTACATTATGGACAACGGATAATAATAATTTCAGGTGCCCCGCTCCGTACGGAGACGGGGGTGATCGGAAAGTCCGGTGCGAATCCGGCGCTGACCCGCAACCGTAAGTGAGGACGAAAACCGCTAATAAGCCACTGTTTACCAGCTTTGGTGGATGGGAAGGAGCGGTGATTAGGGTGATTCATAAGCCGGTAGGCCGACCTGGGGTTAACGGACGTTTACTTCGTGGAATGGGTTGAGAGTCCGGGTAATTTTTTTTAAAGACAGGGATTAAACCCTTGATATTTAAAAGCAGCCCGGTTCACCTGTAAATGGTGAGTCCGGGTTTTTTGTTTTTAGATTAAAAATGCTAATATCCGGCAGATAACGCCAGAAAATGGTAATTTTTAGGTATTTAGGTAATTGCTTAACTGCTCTCTGCGCTTTTCGATTTGTCAACTGGGGTAATAAAAATCCATGCTCTTAAAACACGCCGCGACAGACCTCTTTCTGGCCCGGCATGGTGAAGTCTCTGGTACCGGTGCCTATATTGGTTCATCTGATCCGCCGCTCACCGAGGCCGGCCGCTCGCAGGCTTTATCTCTGGCTCGTGCTCTGCCTGTAAGTCCTGTCCGCTGCCTGTGCAGCCCCCTGCTTCGCGCTCGGCAGACGGCCGGAATTGTGGCTCGTTATCACGATTTGGCTCCTGAATATATTGCTGATTTAAGAGAGGTTGATTTTGGCCGCTGGGAGGGCTTGACCTTTCCGGATATCGCGGCTTCCGACTCAGAACTTGTGGAGCGCTGGTTGGCGGAAAAGGCCGATTTTACCTTTCCGGAAGGCGAAAATATAAAATCTTTCCGGCGGCGGGTCTGCGCCTTGGCCCCCGTCCTGACAGCCTCCGGCGGTACCCTCGTGGTGGCCCATGGCGGGGTTATCAGGGTGTTAATTTGTCATTTTTTAGGGCTTGAGCTTGATAATTATCTGAGCTTTGATGTGCGGCCCGGCGGTCTGACCGTTTTGCGGATAAATAAAGGCGGCGCGACTCTTACGGGGTTTAACCTATGAACAGAATTGTCTTGATAACCGGTGGAGCCCGCAGCGGCAAGAGCGCCTTCGGGCAGAATTATGCTGAGTCCCTGGCGGCAGTCAGGCTTTATATCGCAACCTCGCCGCCTAACCTTGACGCGGAGACGGCCGCGAGAATATCGCGCCATCAGGCAGAGCGCCGGGGGCGGGGCTGGCAGACCGTGGAGGAGGAGGTGGAGACGGCGGCCGCCATTAAGCTGGCTCCCGCCGGGGCCGTAATTCTGCTGGATTGTCTCACCATGTGGGTCAGTAATCTGCAATGGCAGGGCCTGGTAGTGGATGAGGCCGGGCTCAGTGCCTGTTGCCGGGATCTGATTACCGTCTGCCGGGAGCGGGAGGGCGCTGTGGTGTTGGTGAGCGGCGAGGTTGGCTGCGGTATTGTGCCGGAGAAGGCGGCGGTGAGGATGTATCGGGATTTGCTGGGGCGCTGTAATCAGTTGATCGGTGCCGCCGCGGATGAGGTTTATCTGGTCAGCTGTGGAATTCCGCAGCGGATAAAAGGCTGAATTAAGGGGAATACAGGTTTTGAAACTGCGCGGATATACTGACACCGCTGAATACAAACAAACAAAACAAACAGAGATAAACATGAGTCTATTAGAGAAAACCGCTGCCATGATTACCGGTCAGGATCAGGCATGGCGAACCAGGGCCAGAGCCCGTCTTGATCAATTGGCTATTCCCCATTGGGCCCTGGGGCGTTTAATGGATCTGGGCCTTGATCTGGTGGGTCAGACCAGGGCGCTGCCGCCGCCGGTGTCCCGCAAGGTTATTATTACCATGGCTGGAGATCATGGGGTGGCGGCCGAGGGGGTGAGCAAGTTTCCCCAGGATGTGACCCCGCAGATGGTGGCCAATTTTGCCCGTGGCGGAGCCGGAATTAATGTTCTGGCCCGCCAGGCCGGGGCCGATGTGGTGGTGGTGGATATGGGAGTGGCAGCGGATCTCTCAGCCTTGACTGCCGGGGGAGAGGTGATTGATAAAAAAGTGGCCATGGGTACCGCTAATATGTCTCAGGGCCCGGCCATGAGCCGGGAAGAGGCTGTGCGGGCCGTGGAGGCCGGTATTGAGGTGGTGAATGAGCTGACTGATTACGATGTCTTTGGTACCGGGGATATGGGTATTGCCAATACCACGCCGAGCAGCGCCATTGTTGCCGCCCTCACCGGCCGGGCCGTTGCCGAGGTAACGGGCCGCGGTACAGGTCTTGATGACCGGCAGGTGGCGGCCAAGATTGCGGTTATCAGCCGGGCTCTGGAGATTAACCGGCCGAATCCGGCCGATGGGCTTGATGTTTTAAGCAAGGTGGGCGGTTTTGAGATCGGCGGTATTGCCGGGGTGATTATCGGCGCGGCCGCTCTCCATAAGCCGGTGGTCGTTGATGGCTTTATCTCCACCGCCGGAGCCCTGATTGCCCAGAGCCTGGCCCCCATGACGGCTGAATATATTATTGCCGCCCATCGGAGTATGGAGAATGGTCACGGGGTTATGCAGGGCCATTTAAAGTGCCGGCCGCTGCTGGATTTAAATCTGCGTCTCGGTGAGGGAACCGGTGCCGCCCTGGCCATGCACCTCGTAGAGGCGGCGGCCCGTATAGTTTCCGAGGTTGCCACCTTTGAGGAGGCGGCGGTGGCCGGGGCGGATAAATAATGGCCGCTTTTTGGGCGGCCTGGAGCTTTTTGACCATTATCCCCCTGCCCGGCGGCCGGGGGCAGCGGGCGGATGATTTGGCCCGCAGTCTGCCGTTCTTCCCGCTGGTAGGTCTGGTTATCGCCATTTTCATGGCCGCTCTGGCCGGGATTTTCCGTCACTTTCTGCCGCCAATGCTGGCGGCGGTATTGTTGACTTTATGCCTGTTGGCGGTCTCCGGCGGTTTTCACTTAGACGGTCTGGCCGACAGTGCCGACGGCCTGTTCAGCGCCCGGCCTAAAGAGCGGATGTTAGAGATTATGCGGGACAGCCATATCGGGGTCATGGGGGTAATAGCCATTGTTATGGTGCTGTTATTGAAGGTGGCAGCTCTCACCGCCCTTGATGACCGGCGTTTCGTTCTGGCGGCCTTTCTAATGCCGCTATGCGGCCGCTGCCTGATGGTCGTTAATATGGCGGTTTTACCCTATATCCGAAAGCAGGGAGCCGCCTCATTGTTTTACCCTGACCATCATAAACTGCGGCTGCCCGCCCTCTGGGCCCTCTTGCTGCTTTACGCCGCCTCCTGGTATGGCGGCGGCCCGCGGGCCCTGGTATCCATGCTCGTCAGTCTGCTGGCCGTTGCGCTCTGGGCCTGGTTTTGCCGGGCGCGGATAGGCGGAGCTACTGGTGATACCCTGGGGGCCGGCTGTGAACTGGCAGAGACGGTGATGGCGCTGGGGCTTTAGGGGTCAGAGGACAGAGGACAGAGGACAGAGGACAGAGGACAGAAATTTACACAAAACCATCCTGGTGGGATGAGTAATTTTATAAAGGAGATTTAAGATGGATAATCAGTTACTGCTGGCTCAACAGGGTCAGATCAGTGCCGAGATGCGGCAGGTGGCAGCGCTGGAGGGACTGGAGGCGGAGTTGATCAGAGAACGTATTGTTGCTGGTCAGGTCGTTATTCTCAAGGGCCGCCATGGTGAACAACGGGTGGTGGGAATCGGTAAGGGGCTGCGAACCAAAATTAACGCCTCCATCGGCACATCCAGCGATTTTTGTGATGTGGAGCATGAGAAGCGGAAGGCGGTTATTGCCGAAGAAAACGGGGCCGATACCCTTATGGAGCTCTCGGCGGCCGGTGATTTGGATGATATCCGCCGGCAGGTATTATCTTCGGTCTCCATCCCGGTGGGCAATGTTCCTCTCTATCAGGCCTTTTGCGACACCATCAAAAAGCATAAGGATGCCACTCGTCTGGATCCTGAGGCCCTTTTTGACCTGATAGAACAGCAGTGCGCCGACGGTATGGCCTTTATGGCCGTGCATTGCGGCATTAATATGTTCTCCCTGGAGCGGATGCAGAAGCAGGGGTATCGTTACGGCGGCCTATGCTCCAAGGGCGGTACCATGATGATTCAGTGGATGTTGAAGAACAAGCGCGAAAATCCCCTTTATGAACAATTCGACCGGGTTTGCGCTATTTTAAAAAAGTATGATACCGTCTTGAGCCTTGGCAACGGCATTCGGGCCGGAGCCATTCATGATTCAATGGACAGAGCCCAGGTGGCGGAGTTGATTATCAACTGCGAACTGGCGGAACTGGCTCGGGAGGCCGGCTGCCAGGCCATGGTCGAGGGGCCGGGGCATGTACCCTTAGATGAGATTGAGGCCAATATCATTTTGCAGAAAAAGATGTCCAATGACGCCCCCTATTATATGCTGGGGCCCCTGCCCTGTGACTGTGGGGCCGGGCTCGATCATATTACGGCGGCCATCGGTGCCGCTCAATCCTCAATGCATGGCGCCGATTTGATCTGTTATATCACCCCGTCGGAGCATCTCGCTCTGCCCAATGAGGAGGATGTGGCTATTGGTGTCCGCACGGCCCGGCTCGCGGCTCATATTGGCGATGTGGTAAAGTTGAAGGGGCGGGCTGACCTGCGGGATAAACAGTTGAGCAAGGACAGGCGTGATTTCAGGTGGGACAAACAGTTTGAAAATCTTCTCTTTCCTGATCTGGCTAAAGAGGTTCTGGAGTCCCGCAAGTCCCTGTCTGCCAAGGGTTGTTCAATGTGCGGTGAGCTCTGCGCTTTAAAGAATGCCGCTTCAACCCTGAATACCTATCTCAAAGGGGATAAGGTGAATGATTAGGGCCCTGCCCAAGTCCCTGCCTAATCACGGCGGTAATATCCGCCAATTGGCCGGGCAGGCCGGGTTGGCGGAGGATGAACTGCTTGATTTTTCTGCCAATATAAACCCCCTGGGCCCGCCCGCTTACAGCCGTCAGCTGATCAGTGCCTGTATCAGCAGTCTGAGCCATTATCCCGACCCTGATTATGGTATCTTGCGGCAGGCGGCGGCTCTTGTCTGCGGGGTTGAGGCGGGCCTGATTGTGGCGGCCAATGGCTCCAGCGAGCTTATCTATGCCCTGCCCAGGGCCCTGCCGGTCAAGCGGGCGGTTATTCCGGCCCCCTCCTATATTGGTTATGCCGAGGGGATGCGGGCGGCCGGTGTACTTATCGAGGAGCCTGAAACCGGTGATGATCTGAGCATCGACTGGTCAGCTCTGGAAGACCTGTTGCGGGACGGTGATCTGCTTTTTCTTGGTCATCCCAATAATCCCAGCGGCCGTCTGCTTGATATGCAAAAATTAGAGGCGGCGGCAAGGCGCCGGCCGGCGGTCTTTTTTGTGGTGGATGAGGCCTTTATCGATTTTGTCGAAAACGGGGTCTCGGCTGTGCCCCTTCTCAAACAGGGGCTGGATAATATTATTGTCCTGCGTTCCCTCACCAAATTTTATGCCGTTCCCGGTCTGCGTTTAGGCTATGGGGTTGCCAGCCGGCATATTGCCCGCCTCCTGGATGGCCAGCTGCCGCCCTGGCGGCTTAACACCTTGGCCGCGGCTCTGGGGGCCAGGGTAATTAATGACCGCGGCTACGCGGCGGCGAGCCGAAAGCTGGTGGCGGAGGAACGCCGTTATCTAACCGAGGGTCTGGCCCTGATGCCGGGCTTAGAGGTCTTGCCGGGGGAGGCTAATTATCTTCTCATCCGGGTCAGCGCCGCCCTGGGAGCGGCTCCTTTGCGTAAAGATCTGTTGCGGCGGGGGATAGCCCTGCGGCTCTGTGATAATTTCTCAGGTCTTGAAAATTATCTGCGCCTTGCGGTACGTACCAGGCCGGAGAATGAGCGCCTGCTCGCCGAACTTTCCCGACTTCTATGCCCCGCAAAAAAGAGCCGCATTCGGCGGCGGACACCGGCCCTCATGTTGCAGGGGGTCGCCTCCGATGCCGGAAAATCTATTATGACCGCGGCCCTGGCGAGAATATTATTGGAGGACGGTATTCAGGCAGCCCCCTTCAAGTCCCAGAATATGTCCCTGAATTCATTTGTGACCAACAGCGGCGGCGAGATGGGCCGGGCTCAGGTTGTGCAGGCTCAGGCCTGCCGCTTAGAGCCGGATACCAGGATGAATCCGATACTTTTAAAGCCTTGCTCTCCCGTGGGCAGTCAGGTCATTGTCAACGGCCAGGCTCTAAGCAATATGACGGTGGATGAATATATCGCCTATAAACCCCAGGCCTTTAGCGCGGCTTGCGCGGCCTATGACTCCCTGAGCGCTGAACATGAGGTGATCCTGCTGGAGGGGGCGGGCAGTCCGGGTGAGGTTAATCTCAAGAGCCATGATATTGTCAATATGAATATGGCTCGTTACGCCGGAGCTCAGGTGCTTATTGTCGGTGATATTGACCGGGGCGGGGTCTTTGCCTCCTTTATTGGTACCATGGCGGTTTTGGAGGAATGGGAACGCCGCCTGGTGGCCGGATTCATCGTTAATCGTTTCCGGGGGCAGGAGTCTCTTTTGGCCCCGGCCCTGGAGTATACTAAAGACTATACCGGCTGCGAGGTGTTGGGGGTGGTTCCTTATCTTGCCGATTTGGGCCTGCCGGAGGAGGATTCGGTGAGCTTTAAGAAGGGCCTTTTCGCTCAGAGCCGGCCGTCAGGGGACGAGGGGGTGGATATCTGCCTCATCGACCTGCCCCATATCTCTAATTTTACCGATTTTGAGGCCCTGCGGCTTGAACCGGATGTCCAGCTGCGGGTGGTGAACAAGGTTGAAGAGCTTGGCCGGCCTCAGGCGGTGTTGCTGCCTGGGAGTAAAAATGTTTTAAGAGACCTGGAATATCTTAAGCGGAGCGGTATGGCGGCGGCTTTAAAAGGGTTGGCGGCGGCTGGAATTGAGATTGTGGGGATCTGCGGCGGCTTTCAGATGCTGGGCCGGGAGATTGCCGACCCCCATAATATAGAGGCCGGCGGCGTGGTATCCGGCCTGGGGCTGTTGCCGTTGGTGACCGAGCTGGCCGCCGACAAAACTCTCAGGCGGCAGGTGTTTATTCATCGAGTATCCGGCCTTGAGGTCAGGGGCTATGAAATTCATCATGGCCGGAGTACCTCTAACAGCGGCCCGGTATTTGACCTGCCCCCGGCCAGTACCGCCGATGCCGGGGCCTGTCAGGACTCGGTCTGGGGCAGTTATCTGCACGGCATTTTTGATGCCGATTCCTTCCGGCATTGGTTTGTGGAGAACCTGCGCCGCCGCCAGGGGCTGGCCGGCTACGCCGGGCCGCGGCCCGTCTATGATCTGGAACCGGCCTTTGACCGTCTCGCCGCCGTGGTGCGGCAGGCCCTGGATATGAAACGTATATACCAATTATTGGGCCTTTAAAAAATGACGCCTGATCTTGCCGTCCTCATCGCGGCCGCCTTCCTCCTTGATCTGCTGTTAGGTGATCCCGCCTGGCTGCCTCATCCGGTACGGGCAATCGGTTATCTCGCCGGAGGGCTTGAGGCCTGGAGTCGGAGAGTTATGCCGGCTCATCTCAAGGCCGCTGGTTTTGTCACCGTTATTATGGTGCTGACCGTAACCTGGGGGGTGGCGCGCCTCATGCTTTTTATGGGGGCGGCAGTTCATCCTCTGCTGTTTAGTCTAATCAGCCTTTATCTGCTTTATGCCTCGCTTGCGGCCCATGACCTGGCCTGGCACGCCGGACGCGTATCTGCTGCTCTGGAAAGCGGGGATCTGCCCCTGGCCCGCCAGCGGCTGGCCATGATTGTTGGTCGTGATACCGGAGAGCTTACAACCTCGGCGGTCTGTAAGGCCTGTGTGGAGTCGGTGGCCGAAAATATTGTTGACGGCTTCACCGCTCCTCTATTCTGGGCCGTAATCTTCGGGCCTATAGGGGCCATTGTTTACAAGGCGGTGAATACCATGGATTCCATGTTTGGTTATAAAAACGAACGTTATCGGAAATTTGGTTTTGCAGCCGCCCGTTTAGATGATCTGGCCAATTTTATCCCGGCCCGTTTAAGCGCCCTGTTAATGGTAGCGGCTTCCCTGATTGGGGGCTATAACGCCGCCGGGGCCTGGCGGATATGGCGGCGGGATCATGGCTGTCACGCTAGCCCCAATTCCGCTCACTCCGAGGCCGCGGCGGCCGGAGCCCTGGGGCTGCGACTGGGGGGCGACAGCCGTTATTTTGGGAAAATTGTGGTAAAACCTGTCATTGGCGACGCCGTGGATGAATGCCGGCCCCGGCATATCAGAGCCGTTATCCGACTGCTCTATATTACGGCCGTTATTGCCGTGTTGCTGGCGGTATCAGTCTGCCTGGGCCGGTAATCTTAAGGCTTTCGCGCTCCGGCTTTTACCGTATGGCGGCGGCATTAATCTTGCTCTGATCCCCAACCCCCAAAGCGAGATGGCATAACCAAGAAATTACTTGCCATTAACTTCATATAGCCTTAAAAGTTCATTTTATGAACGCAAACAAGAGCCAGGAAATAAGCTACCGTATCTTTAAAATGCTGGCAGATAACCCGAATCAGAGCCAGCGGCAAATGGCGGCAAAAATGTCCATTAGTTTGGGTAAGTTTAATTACTGCCTTACTAAGCTGCTGAAAAAGGGCTTTGTGAAAATGGAGCGTTTCACGGCATCGCACAACAAGGCTGCCTATATGTACATCCTAACACCGCAGGGCATCGAAGAGAAAGTACGGGTAACCGCTGCCTTCCTGCAATATAAACAGGAAGAATTCGCAGAGATAAAAAAGCAGATAGAAGAACTCGCTATTGAAGTGAAAGCGGCAGAGAGAACCTCATCATAATTACCAGCCTCATGTGCGTGCTGGCAGAACTGCCCTGGAATACAACAGCAGTAAGGAAATACATGATATTGAATAGGGACTTAAAAAATATT
>DRPV01000105.1 GCA_011330685.1 Desulfobacterales bacterium | reverse complement strand
GATGGATGGTTGCGACTGTTGCCAGAGCGCCACAATCATCGCGATAAAAATTAAGGCTATACCGGCTGCGAAAAACGCGGTGGAGCCTTTAAATATTTTATCTCCCCAGGCTGTTTTGTTATGATCTTGCATAATTATTCTTTTTTGCTTAGTACTCCCGAGAGATTTTTACAAATGTATTTATATGAAAGTTATCTGCCAGGGGGGTGGTCTTTGCCCTGACATTATTGCTACGTTTTGTCTGAGGAATCAGGCATGGATGTTAGTTTGATTATTATAGCTGTTTATCCATGGTAATGCGATGTTGAAAATAAAAAAAAGCCGCAGAAAAAATAATAATTATCCCAAGGCGGCAATAATATATTTTTCTGCGGCCCGTGAGTTTAGAAGATTGCCTCTCCGTTGGGGCCGTGTATCTCTTGCCGCCAGGTATCTTCAACCATGTTGACGACTTTGGCCGGCATGGGAACGTAGTCAAGTGACATAGCCGCCTTGGCGCCATTTTTATAACTCCAGGCAAAGAATTTAAGAACTTCCTTGGCCTGGGCCGGTTTAGTTTGATTTTTATACATTAAAATAAAAGATGCTCCGGTGATGGGCCATGATGAAGCGCCGGGCTGGTCAGTCAACACCATGTAATAACCTTTGGCGTGAGCCCAATCTGCTCCGGCAGCGGCTGATTGAAAATTTTTAGATGTGGGGGCGACAAAATTACCATCATGATTCTGCAGAAGAGTAACCGTCATCTTGTTCTGCAGGGCGTAAGCGTATTCCACGTAACCAATGGAGCCTTTTACCATACGGACAAAGGCGGCCACGCCCTCGTTGCCCTTGCCGCCCATACCCACCGGCCATTGTACGGCTTTGTTGTTGCCGACATCTTTTTTCCAGGCAGGACTTACCTTGCTGAGATAATTGGTGAATATCCAGGTAGTCCCGGAGCCGTCGGAACGGTGTACTACGGTAATATCAGAAGCGGGTAAAGACAGGCCGGGGTTGTTGGCAGTGATTCGGGGATCATTCCACTTGGTGATTTTGCCAAGATATATATCGGCCAGATTGGTGGCGCTCAATTTCAGTTTACCAGAAAGCATGCCGCTTAGATGAACGACCGGTACCACGCCGCCCATAATCATGGGGAACTGCATCAGACCGTATTTATTTAGTTCTGCCGGCTTCAGGGGAGCGTCGGAGGCTCCGAAATCAACCGTTTTGGACTCGATCTGCCTGATGCCGCCGCCGGAACCTATAGACTGATAATTAAGGCGTACCCCGCTGACCCGGTTATATATATAGGCCCATTTCGCGTAAACAGGGTATGGGAAGGTGGCTCCGGCTCCGTTTATTGTGACTGCCGCAGTCGCCTGGCAGGAAAAGCCAATTGCCAGCGAGATGGCCAATAAAATTATTTTACGTCCCGTTCTTAAAAAATCCATAGTCAGTATTCTCCTTTTAGATAGTTGAAACTTTTGCTAAGGGGGGATGCGGCGGCCTCTGTCATATTTTGTAACCGTTCAGCGGAGGCAACGAATTACCCTCAACTCGTAAACTGTAACCGTTCAGATGTGCCCCAGGTTCGTTCGTTTCGGCCTCCGAAGCGTACCTGTTGTACGTGAGGGGGACGAAACGGACGAAGATGGGGTGCAGGTGAACGGTTACCTTATTTTAGACAGAGACAACCACCTTAAAAACTGACCCGATATTACATGGCCCATGTTAGGATTTTGTTAAGAAAAAATTAATTGTCGATTAGATGTAATTATTCAGGTCTTTTCAAATACGAAAGTGGTTTATTTGAAAAACTGCAGCAGGGCGTGCAGGGTGGTGAGGGGGTGAGGCGGGCAGCCGGGGATATATAAATCAACCGGGATGATGGAGTCTAAGCCTTTCGAGACCTCCTTGCTGCCGAAAAAGGGGCCGCCTGAAATGGCGCAGGCCCCGGAGGCAATGACCACCTTGGGGGCGGGTACGGCCTCAAAGGTGGCCAACAGGGCCGATTTCATGTTACGGGTAACGGGGCCGGTGACATGAATGCCGTCGGCATGCCTTGGTGAGGCCGCATAGGATATGCCGAAGCGGGAGAGGTCATAGGCCGGGGTGGCGAGGACATTGATATCGGCCTCGCAGTTATTACAGCCGCCGGCGCAAACCTGCCGCAACTGCAGGGAGCGGCCGAAGAGTTTTTTAAAATGCCTCTTACTGTGGGCCGCCAGTTCCGGCAGGCTGCCGGTGGTGATGAGCTGCTCCCGTTCGGCGCAGCCCAGGCCGAAATCCCGGCTGAAGGTCACAAATTTACCGGCGGATATCTCCTCGCACAGGCCGCAGAACAGGCAGCGCCCCAGGTCGATGCTCCCGGTCTGGACGTTAATGGCATCCTGGGGGCAATTC
>DRPV01000104.1 GCA_011330685.1 Desulfobacterales bacterium | reverse complement strand
TGGTTGTGACGGGGTTCTGGTACCCGGTGGTTTTGGTAAGCGGGGGGTGGAGGGTAAGATAAATGCCATTACCTATGTCAGGGAGAAGCATATCCCCTTCTTTGGTATATGTCTCGGTATGCAGTTGGCGGTGGTTGAGATCGCCCGTCATATGGTTGGGATGGTGGATGCCGACAGTATGGAATTTACCTCTGCCACCGATTATCCCGTTATTTATCTGATGAAGGAATGGTTTGATAACCGCAGCGGCAAGGTGCAGATCAGAGATGAGAACTCCGAGGTGGGCGGTACCATGCGGCTGGGGGCCTATCCCTGTAAACTGACCCCGGACACCCTTGCTTATAAGGCCTACGGGCAGGAGGAAATTGATGAACGCCACCGGCATCGTTATGAATTTAATAATGAATTCAGGGAGGCGCTGGAGGAAAAGGGGCTGATTGTCAGCGGTACCTCACCGGACAATAATCTGGTGGAGATTATTGAATTAGGGGAACATCCCTGGTTCCTGGGCTGTCAGTTTCATCCTGAATTTAAATCATCACCCATGAAGCCGCATCCTCTCTTCCGGGAATTTATTAAGGCGGCCTTGGAACAGCACGTAAAATGGCAGAGCAAAAATAATGGTTGAGACTATGGCCGCGGTCAGAATTAATGAGCAGATAGAGGTCGGCCCCGGCCGGCCTTTTTTGCTTCTCGCCGGGCCCTGCGTTCTGGAGTCAGAGGGGCTGGCCCGTGAGGTGGCGGCGGAACTGGCGCTCATCTGCCGTCGTTTGGGCATATCTTATGTGTTCAAATCCTCCTTTGACAAGGCCAACCGCACGGCGCTTAACTCCTTCCGGGGGCCGGGGTTAGAGCGGGGTCTGCGCACTCTGGCTCGGATTAAAGAACAGGAGGGGGTGGCGGTGGTCTCCGATGTTCACGAAACCTCACAGGTGGCGGCGGCCGCCGAGGTGCTGGATATTATTCAGATTCCGGCCTTTCTCTGTCGGCAGACTGATCTTCTCGTGGCCGCGGCTCAAAGTAAACGGGCCATATCCCTTAAAAAGGGGCAGTTTATGTCACCCTGGGATATGAAATATGCCGTGGCCAAGATTAAGGAGTCTGGCAACAACAGCCTTATGCTCCTGGAGAGGGGAGTCTCCTTTGGTTATAATAATCTGGTGGTTGATATGCGCTCCTTCCCGATTTTACGGGGCCTGGGCTGCCCGGTGATTTATGATGCCACCCATTCCGTGCAGCTGCCCGGCGGTGCCGGCGGCAGTTCCGGCGGCCAGCGGGAGTTTATTCCTACCCTGGCCAGGGCGGCGGCTGCCGCCGGGCTTGACGGTATTTTTATGGAGGTGCATCCCGATCCGGATAAGGCCCTCTGTGACGGGCCGAACTCCATGCCCCTGAGCAAGGTGGAGACCCTGCTGAAACAATTGCTGGCAATTCACGAGGCGGTCGATCATGGCGCGGGCTGAACACTATCCGGGAGACTGCGAGTTGACTCAATTTTTACGCCGTAAGGCCGAGACCGGGAAGACCGAGACCGAACTTACTGCCAAGGCGGCCCGCGTCAGGCTCCTGCTTCTTGACGTGGATGGGATTCTTACCGACGGCTCTATTCCCTATACCGCCTCAGGTGAGGAAATTAAGACCTTTAACAGCCGGGATGGTTTCGGGCTTAACCTTTTGCGCAAGGCTGGTATTGAGGTTGGACTGATTACGGCTCGTAAGTCTGAGGCGCTGGTGCGGCGGGCGGCTGATCTTGGGATTGTTCATCTCCATCAGGGGGCGCGCCATAAGGTGGAGGCCTTTGCGGAGATCAGCCGGGCCGTAGGGGTGGACGCCCGGCATACGGCCTTTATGGGTGATGATTGGCTTGATCTGCCTCTCCTGGGGCTGGTGGGGCTGGCCGCCACCGCAGCCGACGCGGTGCCGGAGGTGAAGGAGATTGCCCATCTGATAACCATAAATCCCGGCGGCCGCGGCGCGGTGCGGGAGGTCTGTGATTTAATTCTCCAGGCCCAGGGGCTGAAGGCTGGATTATTAGCGGAATATATAACCAGAAAATAACCAGAAAATGAAGCGCCGTAATTTATTGTGGCAGATACCACTGCTTATATTTATTGCCCTGCCTTTATGGCGGCCTTATGCCGCGGATTTCTTAAAGGTTCGGCTGCCCAAAGCGGCAAAGAACAGTCGTCTGTCAAAAACCAGTTTTGATATGCGGGGGGTTCTGTTAGTGCAGAGCTCCGGGGGGCAGGATAATCTGTGGCTGCGAACTTCACGCCTGTATAGCCGCGAAAACCAGCGTCTCATCTATCTCGCCAAGACTGAGGCCCGTCTTGGTACGGGAAAACCAGTTCTGGTGACCAGCGGCAGTGCGGTATATGACCGTCTTGAAGGCATTTTGACCCTGATGGATAACGTGGTGGTGAAAACTCCGCGGCATGAAACCCTGCGAACCCCGGTTATGCGTTACCTGGCTCGATTTGAGAAGGTAAAGAGCGCCGCTCCGGTGGAGTTTGACAGTCAGGGGCTGCGGATTGCCGGTACCTCGTTTATGTATGATTTACGGAGCGGCGATTTTCGAGTTGGTTCAAGAGTGAGGTGCAGATTATGGTGAAAGAACCAGGTGATTTTACAGAGGAGCAAGGCCGTTGTCTGCTTAGACTTGCCCGTTTTACCATCATGAGGCATTTAAATCTATCCCCGCCGCCGGCCGAGGAGGAGGAACTCGCCGTCCAGCTGGCTGATCCGGCCTTTGAGGTTAAACGCGGTATCTTTGTTACCCTGACCATTGGTGGGGCGCTGCGGGGGTGTATCGGCAGTCTCGCGGCCTATGAGTCTGTCCGCCAGGGGGTACAGCGCCACGCCGTGAATGCCGCTTTCAACGATCAGCGTTTCCCGCCCCTGACGGTTTCTGAACTGCCTGAGGTCGACATTGAGATAAGTGTCTTGACCGAGCCTCGTCCCCTGCAATTTTCTAATGTTGATGAACTGCCGACCAAGTTGCGGCCCGGCATTGACGGAGTTATTCTACGGCGGGGAACGGCCAGCGCTACCTTTCTGCCCCAGGTCTGGGAGCAGCTTCCCCAGGTCGATGAATTCATGCGCCACCTCTGCCTCAAGGCTGGATTAGCTCCCGAGGCCTGGCGGCAGTCAGGCTGTACTATAGAGACCTATCAGGTGCAGCATTTTCTGTAAGCGCTCCAGGAATGGATTTAATTAACCACACCCAACGTCATATAACCCCATATCTGTAAGCGTTTCAGAGGCGCTTACCGTTTTTGGGTGATGTTGGTTGCTGATCCTCTGCTTTTTCCCCCGGTAGAACTCATGCTTCTTTGTCTTTACCGGCTGGAACAGCCATATTGCTTATTTCTCTGCCCCTTTCAATAATGCCGTTCATCTCTTGAAATTTTTCTTCATACTGATTGACAATCCCCTGGAAAACTTCATAAAGTTGATCGTTTTCTCCTAACCGGCCAGCCGCCCGATGTAAAATTATTCGCCCCTGCCTGAGATGTTTAATAGTCTCATTGTAGACTTTCTCCCTCTTTTGGTGTTTCTCCTGTTCAGCATTGATTATGGGCAGGAGACGCTGAATGGAAAATTCAACTATGAGATCACGGGGGACATTCTCACGCTGGGCAATAAGATTAAGAGATAGAAGTGATTTTCTGCTCAAAACGAAGGTTTTGGGCCGTCGGCTGTTCTTGGTCGTTTGGCAGCCCTTGGCGCTGGCGGCGGCTTTTTTCAAGGCCTGTTCATCTTCAAATAACAGGTCAAAGATTGATTTCTGCTTTAAGCCAAGCTGTGAGGCTGCCAGCCCGAGAAGGGCTATAATCTCATCAGGCAGCCTGAATGTGGCCCGTACTGACTGTCTGCCTTTTAGTGTTTCAGCCGAAAGAATGCCTATGGCTGTACGCTTCTTACTAATTGT
The DNA here is from genome assembly GCA_011330685.1 of Desulfobacterales bacterium. Classification (GTDB taxonomy): domain Bacteria; phylum Desulfobacterota; class Desulfobulbia; order Desulfobulbales; family VMSU01; genus JAADIV01. The sequence continues at coordinate 7,848 of DRPV01000104.1, read as the reverse complement.
CATTATCTTCTTTTCCTCTGTAAGACATTTCTGTATTTTTCTATTTGTATGAAGGTAATTCCCCATGTCGCGTGACTCGATGAGTGGGGGGTGAATGCTGCATCTCATAATGTTAATCCTTCTCTATATAAATAACATCCTTTTATTACCAAGTCAAGAAAAGTGCAAATAGTAATTAAGGTTGATTGGGGTAAAAAATAATTATGTGGCAGTTGACATGGAGAGATAAGTAATTATCTTTTGGGGAAAAGGGATGGGCAGTAGTTAACCGTAGTAAGTGTAACTAACTGTTTATGAATAAAAAATTGTAAAAAGAGGAGGTCGGCTATGTGGACAAGAATTAATGATTTGGATCGTATGTTTGGTGCCATGGATCTGCTTCATTCAAGGATGGGCAGATATTTTGAGGACTATGATCGTCTTCATGATCGTGGCCGGGCGCTTAGCGGTGGTGAGTTGCCGTTAACAAATTTTTATGACACTGGTGATCATTTTGAGCTTCAGGTTGAGTTGCCTGGACTCAGTAAAGAAGATCTGGTTATTAAGATTCAAGGCAATTATCTCGAAATCAGCGGCACCCGGAAGGCTGAAGTGCCGGAAGGTTACGCCGTGCATCGCGGCGAGAGGGGAGAAATTAGTTTCAGCCGTAGTTTCACCCTGCCATCCGACGTTGAAGCGGAGAAGGTAGAGGCAAAATTGCGCAACGGCCTGTTGACAATGACCCTGCCTAAGGCCGAGGCGGCCAAACCCCGTCGCATTGATGTGGCTTAAAACCAGCATGGCTTGATGATTAGTATTCTTTAAACTGTAAAAACGGATTAATTACAGGAGGCGAGTTATGAGCGAGAGAAAGGATATTGTTAAACGGGAAGAGAGGGTTCCGGAGCATAGTATTCCGGTGGTAGCTCCGGCAGTAGATATTTATGAAAATGATGATGAGATATTATTGCACGCCGATATGCCGGGAGTCGAAAAGGATGCTATTAAGGTAAATATCGATAATGGTAAACTGGAACTCAGCGGGGTGCGCAGACTGGTGACAAAGGGGGCCGTTAACTGGGAGGAATTTGGCGATGTGGAATTCAGCCGCTCCTTTTCGGTTCCTCAGGCCATTGATGTAAACAAGGTAAACGCGCAATTGCGGGATGGGGTGCTTTATCTGCATCTTCCAAAATCAGATAACGCGAAACCGAGACAAATTGCCATTCAGGCCGCCTGAGTACGTTGTACGTTCGGGGAGGGTGTCCGAAAATGGCCGAAAAACCAAGTTCATTTTTTGGACACTCTCCCATGGCTCCTTGTCTGCCGTCTGCCGGGTCTTTAATTCTCACAGAGAAAGGGAAGAACGTTTTTTCTTCAATGAGACTTTGCCTATCAGCCAGCCAATGAGAAATATACCGCCACCGGCCAGAAACCAGTAAAGTCTAGTGTTGCTGATTAGTTCCTGGTTTTCCTGCCGCAGTTTATCGGCTTGTTGGCGGAGCGTATTATAGGTCTTGGTCAGGATCTCATGACTTTTTTCAAGCTTTATCACATCCTGAGACTGGGCCAGTAGTTCGTTATATTTATTGGTGATGGCTTCTAATTTATCTTGTAATTCCCTGCTTGCCGTTTGCTCGGCGCTATCCTGTTCGGTCAGCTTGTTATTGGCATCCTGCAGTGTAGCCTGCTGTTGGGCTAATTGATCTTTTAAGCTTTTGATCTTTTGGCTGAGATGTTTATTCGTCAATACTAAGCGATTTAATTCTCCTCTCAGCTTAGGGGCCTCAATGGCTCCTGGGGGGGTGGGGATGGTATATTGGGCTTTGAGCCAGCCGGTAACTCCGCTTGCGGTCTGCACCTGTAGATAGTGGTCTTGCTTATCTAAAACGGTAAGCTTTGTACCTGTTTTTAAAGCCTTTAAAGGGGTGTAGGAGGGGCCGGGGCCGTCACGGAGGGTGACAATGAGGGTGTCACTTATATAACGGGTTTCGGGCTGTGCTTCTGCTGCCAGTACAGCGCCCCCCGGCCATATAAGAGTGATAAACAGCAAGAGTCCAGTAAGACTTTTCATGGTACTCATTCTTTTCCTCCGTATAATCCGAGTAACAGCCATGCCCAGTCAGTCAGGCATAACGATCGAAAGGTAAGAGATCAATTGGTTTGTCAGGCCGGGCCGTTGTCATCCTGTAAAAGAGCCAATAGCTCAGTCGCGGAAATTTTGTGATTAAGATCGGTACCCTGAAGGAGGTTATCGGCCAATTCCCTTTTCTCCTTGTGCAGGGTGACTATCTTTTCTTCAATAGTATCTCTGGTTATAAGACGATAGATGGTTACCGGTCGCTTTTGCCCTATGCGGTGAATACGATCGGAGGCCTGATCCTCCACGGCCGGATTCCACCAGGGATCCATGTGAATGACATAGTTGGCTGCCGTCAGGTTCAGGCCCAGGCCGCCGGCTTTGAGGCTGATTAAAAATATGTCTCCTTCACCGGCCTGGAATGATTCTACCCGCTTTTTACGTTCCCTGGCCGGGGTACTGCCATCAAGATATTGATAACTTATCTCTTTGTGGTCTAAAAAATTCTTCAGAATGGTCAAATGGCCGACAAATTGACTGAATACCAGTACTTTATGACCGTTTAATAATAATTCGTCAATAAGTTCTTCAAAAAGGGCCAGTTTGGAGCTTTTAATTGGAATCCCCGGCTCCACCATAGCCGGGTTGCAACAGGCCTGCCGCAGCCGCATAATCTCGGCCAGGATACGCATATTACGGTGCTGCTGCGGGGCGATTTCGAGAATATTTAAGGCCTCACGGCGTAATGTCTCGTAGAAGGCGGCCTCTTCCGGACTTAATTTGACATGGAGATTGATCTCGGTGCGGGGAGGCAGATCGTCAAGCACCTGTGATTTAAGACGCCGCAGGATAAAGGGCCGGATGATTTTTTTTAGCCTTTGCTGGGCCTCGCGGCTTTTATCCCGTTCAATGGGAATAGCGAAGCGGTGGTTAAAAGAGGTTATGCTGCCCAAGATACCGGGATTTATAAAATTAAATAAATTCCAGAGCTCGCCAAGATTATTCTCCAGCGGTGTCCCGGTGGTAATCATTTTGAAGCGCCCCTTTAGGCGCATGGCCGCTTTTGAGCGTTTGGTGGCCATATTCTTTATGGCCTGGGCCTCATCTAAAACAATAACCTGCCATTGCCGCGCGGTGAGCATCTCGGCCTCCTGCTGGAGCAGGCCGTAGCTGGTAATAAGCAAATCAAAGGGGCGCAGCTCGTCAATGGTCTGCTGACGGTCGGTGGGGTTCAGTGAAACACAGTTTAAGGTGGGTGCGAAACGTTGGGCCTCGTTGATCCAGTTATAGCATACCGATGTGGGGGCCAGTACCAGGCAGGGGCCATGGGCGGCCTGGTCGAGCATCAGGGCCAGGGCCTGTACGGTTTTGCCAAGTCCCATTTCATCGGCAAGGCAGGCGCCGCAGTTCAGGTAGGCCAGTCTGGCCATCCAGGTGAAGCCTTCCCTCTGGTAGGAACGCAGGCTGGCGTTCAGGGTGGAAGGCAGCTCCGGCGTGTAGGCCTCGGCCTCATCAATCCTTTTGGCGGCATCCAGCCAGTGTTCGTCACTCTCTAATTTACCAAGATTAGCGGTTAGATTATGAAGCAGAGGGGCGGCCGCCTGCGGTAGACGTAAAAGGTCATCCTGACGGCTGGTTATGGCGTTTATATCATTTAGGTGCTGGAAGAGATCCTCGGTGAGTGATAGATATTCCTGCTCTGAAAGAGGAACGAAACGGCTGTTGTGCTGTTTAACCAGATCCAGAAGCTGGCGGATTTCAATCAGATGCTTGTCGTCGACCTGTAGTTTGCCGTTGATGGCAAACCAGTTTTTATGTTTGTTTACCTTGAGATATAATTGCTCAACCCCGGCCCGTTGCTTGATCCGCAGGTTTTCACCCTGGGGCCACTCTATAACTACATTATTGCTGAGAGGCTGTAATTCCAGCAGGAAATTCAGGCAGTCCTGGAGATCCGGGAGCAACCAGTGCCAGTTATCATCCGGCAGACGGCCCATGGAAGGACAGGCGCTTACTATATCATGGGCGGTCTCCTCCTCCATGTTGAGATCTCTTATGGTCTGCAGGCGCTCTCCATCTATATCGGCAATGATGATTCTGGCCCCTGCCCCAGGTTTAAGGGCCGGCCCCCTCGCCCCTAATGGCTTGATATTAAAAGAGATATCGAATCCGCCGCGGTTGGGAACAATCTGGCAGTATATTTTGCTGTCTGAGGTTATGTTACGCAGGGTGGCGGCGGGGGCTGAAAAGTCAGAATAAACGGGGATATGCCCGGCAATACCCGCTAATAAATCCAGCACCCTGCCTTTGGCCTTTTCGGGTACCAGAAGTCCGCTGGCACCAATCATGTCGGCTATTTTATGACTTGTTTCGGTTAATTGGTAGACCATAACCCTTCCCGGTGGACAGAAACGGGTGATAATTGTTTCATCGGCGGTGGGAAAGGGGGTGAATTTTATTGCCACATTGCGGCGCTCATTTTTGATCCGTAGTTGTGGTTCGGCCTGGATAATTTCTAAATGGAGCAATTCTTCGTGATCCCTAAATATCAGGGGATGATTGATCATGGCCGGAATTGCCTGCTCGATATCAAAATAATATTCCATATTACGGCTGTTGCCCGCCTTTTTGTGGATGGCGGCGCATATGCTTTTGTCCTGGACACTCAAATCCCGCAGGGCGCTGGGCATGGCTATTTTCTGCAGAGATAAGACCCGGCCTTTACTCCAGCCGGTCTGGTGGGAGAACTTTTGTTCCTTGGGGGTTATGGCGATTACCGCCCCGCTTGCCTCGTCAATGGTCAGCAGCCAGATAAGGCGGATACTCTGCTCGCTCACCGCGGCGGCATGATTAATAATTGATTTTAGTCCTCTCACCGCCCGCTGCCAGGGCTCTTCGTGGCGGATGGCCTTAATCAGGGGCTGGGTCTGCCAGTTATTACGCCAGGCGGCGGCGGCTTCGCGATAGCCGCTGTCGCCCGAGGCCAGATAGAGTATTTCCGCCATTTCCTGGGCCAGCCAGTGGTAGCCGTTCAGCGCTGCCTGCTCAAAATTGCTGGTGAGTGCGGCCTGCAGCTCCGGCGCCATTCTCCCCTCTAACCAAAAGGCGGCAAGACCGGCAAAGAGCGAAGATATACTGTTAAAGGCCGGCGGTGCATAATCAATGGCACGGAGCTGGGGGTCGGTAACCTCTTTCTGGCGGCAGATGAAGACATCAAAGAGAATCTGGTAGGTCTGGCGGTAGAGGCGGCTGCCCTTCAGCGGTTTGCGGTCGGTATAAATTTTATGGCGCAGGCTGGCGGCTTCGGGCGACTTTGACTGTAAGAGGGCCAGAAAAAACAATACACCCTCGAAGCCGGTAAAATAGGCCTCTTCGTCATTATTTGTCTGACGCAGGGCTTGAAGGTCAGCCATGAAGATAGTCAGGGCCTCTTCCATATCGCCCTTAAGCACGGCCCGCCAACCATCAAGTCCCAGACCGGTGAGCTGCCTGTCGTGGGCGGCAAGAATTTTTTCCGCCCGCTCAAATTCTCCACGCAGCAGCAGGGAAGATAGTAAAAGATACATGAATGATGGATGGCGAAGCATGGGGGGCTTTTCTTCGTCTATGCCGTACTCGAGATAATTAAGATGATCGGTTATAGGCAGCAGACGGCCCTGGTGATCCTTTAAAATTTCATGCAGGGCCAGAAACTGGATATGATCCGGCATGGTTGCCATCCAGGAGGCGGAGAAGGCCCGGCCGCAGATATTGACGATGGGGTGCGGACTGGAGGCGGCAGGCGAACGTTGATAATAGTTGATGAGATGCTGATGAAAAGCCGTTGTATCATGGGAATAGAGGGCAATCCGTAAATCACGGATATCACGGCGGCTGGCCGATTTGTCGGCCTTGTAGGATATTGGTATGGAGGGCAGAACGGCACGTACTGCCTGAGCCATGGTGTTGAAATGTTCCTCTTCCACTGCCAGACGGGCAACAATTTCCACGATATCGTCGTGGCATTGGCAGCGGGCGTTAAGCAGGTTCTTCTCCCGCAGATGGGCCAGGCAGGGGTGGATCTGGCGGGCGTAATCCGCTCTGGAAACATCCGTGGATATTTCGCAATCATAAAGACATTTCAGGAGGGTGGATAGATTTATAGGCTCATGAATAACAGAGGCCAGCTGCAAAACAAGCCGGGAAAAGGGCGGTAATTTTTGATATATCCGGGTAAAATTCTTTAAGGGCGAACTAATTATAGGCATATCAAACGCGGGGCGATCCAATGGCATTTTATGGTTATTCTCTTACAGGTCAGTCTAATTTTATGGCTTTTACGCGATAAGCCCGGATACGCCTAAAGGAAGTGAAAAGACCTTAAATCGGCAGATAAGGGGCGGACTTTTTATTATAGTCAATAATCAAGCGCCCGGAAAGGTATTTTATGCGTTTTGTTGTAAAGGAACAATAAACCACAATCTAAAAGGCAGCCGACCCACAAGGTGTAAGCGTTTCAGGAGTACCGCCATGTGCACGTTTTAACCCCGCGACTACATCGTATATTGCGGGGTTGGAATGTGTGCAGGGTGGTATTCATGGAGCGCTGCGGGTTTACAGATTCGTAATTTTTTTGGGTAAGATTTTGACTTATCTCGAAAAATTAAATAGAATCTTTTAGGTTCGTTGTTGGTTCGTAACCATTCAGCTGCACTCGATCTCGGGGTCTTCGCTTTCCTGAATGGTTACGGTTCCGAGTTTTGGGTAATTTGTTGCCTTCGCTGAATAGTTACCCTCGTTATTTTAACAAGCAGATGAAAAGATAGACATAATATGACACTTAATAGTATCGGCCATAAAATTCTGGTTGTTGACGATGAGGCAGCTATCTGTGAATTGATCAAGCATCTCGTGGTTCATGAGGGCTATGAGGCCACCACTGCTTATGGTGTTGATGAGGCTCTGGAAAAGCTGGCTCACGGGGAATATTCTCTGGTGATATCCGATATCAATATGCCTCATAAAAGCGGTATTGACCTTTTAGATTACCTGCAGAATGATTATGGCAAACGTATTGCCGTCCTTATGGTGACCGCGATTGATGATCGAAGTGTGGCCATAAAGACCCTTGAAATGGGGGCCTACGGCTATATAATTAAGCCCTTTGACCGTAATGAGTTGTTGATTAATGTCGCCAATGCCCTCCATCGTTTACAGTTGGAGATTGATAATTACCGCTATAGTGAGGAGTTGGAGGAGCTGATTAATGAGCGGACGGAGCGGCTGAAGCTGGCAGAATCGGAGGTGCGGGCCTCCAGGGAGGAAACTATTTACCGGTTGGCAAAGGCGGCAGAGTTCAGGGACAACGAAACCGCCAAGCATACCATCCGTATGGGGTATTTTTGCGGTACCCTGGCCAGGGAGGCCGGGATGTCAGATGATCTAAGTGAGAGCCTGCGCCTGGCCGGCCCTCTGCACGATGTCGGCAAGATAGGTATTCCGGACACCATTTTGTTAAAACCAGGTAAACTGACCGTTGAAGAATTTGAAATTATCAAGAAACATTCTGAAATAGGCTATCGGATTCTGTCAGACTCCAAGTCTGATCTGCTGAATCTGGGGGCGGTTATCGCCTATACCCACCACGAAAAATTTGACGGCAGTGGTTATCCCCGCGGTCTGGCCGGGAAAGAAATTCCCGGCCCCGGACGTATCGCGGCGGTTTGTGATGTCTTCGACGCCTTAACTTCCGACCGGGTGTATAAGGCGGCTATGACGGTTGATGAGTCTCTGGCCATAATGAAGAAGGG
>DRPV01000103.1 GCA_011330685.1 Desulfobacterales bacterium | reverse complement strand
AGCGTGATTGAGCTGCCCCTGGCCCAGGCCCTTGCAAGAAACAAAAAAAAGGCCCATTACAGTGAACCACTGCTGCGGCCAAGGCACTATTATATTTACAAGGTTCGCACCAAGGCGGGCTGGCGGCTGGTCAGCGCTGATTCCAATACCGTCTCCTTTCTCTGGCTGTCACAGCCCGAGGCCCCCGCCGATTTACGGGCCAGGGCCGGTGACGGTGAGGTAACACTGGACTGGCAGCCCAGCACCAGGCTGGTAGACGGCACCCCCATAACCGGGGGCCTTAATTATATAATCTACCGCGGCACCAGCCCTGATAATCTCCAGCCGCTCACCGACACTGTTGCCCAACCGCCCTATATCGATACCGGGCTGAGCAACGGCCAGACCTATTTCTACCGGACAGCCGCCCGGTTAAAAACCAAAAACACGGTGGTTAAGGGCCTGAACAGTAATCTAATCTCCGCCCGGCCCCGCGACCTGACGCCGCCGCCCCCGCCCCGTAACCTGACGGTGGTTAACAGCGCCGAGGGGATTAAATTAGTCTGGGAGCGGCTTTTAACCCCGGATTTGGCCGGCTACCGGATATACCGGCGGCTGCCCGATACCGACTTCAAGCTCATTGGCGAGGTGGACAGCGGTCAGGCCCGCTTTATCGACCATCAGCCGCCTTCCGGGGCCAAAGCATGGTATTACGCCGTCTCCGCCTTTGACCGCTCTACTCCGGCCAATGAAAGTCCAAAATCACAAGAGGTTCTCTATGAATCATTTTAATTATAAAAACGGTCTGCTGCACTGTGAGGATATCCCTCTTTCGGCCATTGCCGAGGCCGTGGGCACCCCCTTCTATGTCTATAGCAAAGCCACCCTGAGCCGTCACTTCAAGGCCGTGGATGAGGCCTTCAGCGACATTAAGCACATCACCTGTTTCGCGGTCAAATCATGCTCCAATATCGCCATCCTGAACCTGTTTTCCTCTCTCGGCGGCGGGGCGGATATTGTTTCCGGCGGTGAATTGTTCCGGGCCCTGCGGGCCGGGATTGAACCGCAAAAAATTGTTTATTCCGGGGTCGGCAAGACGGTGGAGGAATTACGCTACGCCTTAAACTCACAGATTCTGATGTTCAATGTCGAGTCGATTCAGGAACTTCAGACCCTGCAGGAAACCGCGGCCGCCCTCAAGCGCACCGCCCCCGTCGCCCTGCGGGTTAACCCCGATGTCGACCCCAAAACCCATGCCTATATCTCCACCGGCCTGGCCAAAAATAAATTCGGCATCCCGGTTAAGGAGGCGGCCGAAATTTACTTAAAGGCCAGAGAGATGAGTAATATTGAGATTGTGGGGGTGAGCTGCCATATCGGTTCTCAGTTGACCACCGTGGCGCCATTTGTTGAATCTCTAACCAAGATTATTGATTTTATAAAGGGACTGACGGCCGCCGGTATCAACATCCGCTATCTCGACATGGGCGGCGGCCTTGGTATCAAGTATGACGATGAGACCCCGCCGGCCCCTGGAGAATACGCCGCCGCCGTCAAAGAGATGTTGCGGGAGGTTGCTGACTGCACCCTGATAATCGAACCGGGCCGGGTGATAGCCGGTAACGCCGGGGCCCTGATAACCAAGGTTCTATACACCAAGGAGGGGAACAGGAAATTTATCATTGTCGATGCCGGCATGAACGACCTGGCCCGCCCGAGTCTCTATGACGCCTATCACGAGATCCTGCCGGTAATCGAGTCCCAGGAGAGGGAGGAGGCCGATATTGTAGGGCCCATCTGTGAGAGTGGTGATTTTCTGGCCCGCGGCCGCCTGGCTCCGCTGACCGAACGTCATGACCTGTTAGCCGTAATGAGCGCCGGAGCCTATGGCTTCAGCATGGCATCCAATTATAATTCCCGACCCAGGGCGGCAGAGGTCATGGTGCATCAAAGCGAGTTTTATGTTATCCGTAAACGAGAGACCCTGGCCGATTTAATTCACGGCGAAGCTATTCCTGAAAAATGAATATAACAACCCTGCCATTTCCCATATCCTTTACCAAGATGAACGGTGCCGGTAATGATTTTATCATCATTGACCACCGGCAGGCCTGGCTGCCCCGAGCGGATCAGGCGGAATTCGCCCGCCGTATATGCCGCCGTAAATTTTCAGCCGGAGCCGATGGTCTTATTCTTATTGAAGATGACGAAGAGGCCGATTTCAGCTGGCAGTTCTATAACGCCGACGGCAGCCTGGCCGAGATGTGCGGCAATGGGGCCAGGTGCGCGGCCCGCTACGCCCGCGAACATAAAATAGCCCCGGCAGAAATGCGTTTTAAGACCATGGCCGGAATTATTGAAGCTAAAACACTGGACCGCACGGTGCGCCTCAAAATGACCCCTCCCGTTGATCTGCAGCTTAATGAACAATTAGAGATTGACGGTGTGGAACGGCTCCTGCATTATATCAACACCGGAGTTCCGCATGTAGTCTGCTTTGTGGATGATATTACCAGCCGACAGGTTAAGGAGTGGGGCCGGAGCATTCGTTTCCATCCCCATTACCAGCCGGCCGGAACCAATGTTAATTTCGTCCGCCAGGCTGCCGACGGCCTCCATATCCGTACTTACGAACGAGGGGTAGAAGACGAAACCATGGCCTGCGGCACAGGCGCGGTAGCCGCCGCCCTGATAAGCGGCCTCATGGGCGCGGCCTCACCGGCAACCATCATCACCTCCGGCGGCGACAAATTAATTATTCATTTCCGGATAGGAAAAAATCAGCGGATTGATAATGTCTATTTAGAGGGCGGAGCCACTGTTGTTTACAAGGGGCAGCTAACCCCCGAGGCCGTCGGCGATTAGCCGGCCGGTTCAAAGACCCATAGCTTTCACGCATATATTTAAAAGTTGAGCAGAAAAAGCTCAATTGAGAGTTATTCTACGTTGTGAGAGGTGGCAGCATCTATTGTTATCGAGCCTTCAAGGAATTCACCTCTTCTAACGACAGGCCCGTTCTGGCAGCAATCGTTTGAGAGTCTAATATGTCGATTAAATTCCTTGCAATCTCTATAGCTTTCTGCTTTTCTCCTTGCGCCACCCCCTGCTCAATTCCCTTTGTTACCCCAATTGTGTACGATGATTCCACCATACTTGCCTGGTAATGCAAATCATCCTGGTATCTCTCATAGGCAGAACGTTCCTGGTCTGGGAGCTTCAAAATATCCAGTTCGTGTTTGGCTTTTTTTATTCCTTTTGCCTGGAAGTCTTCCTTGATTTCCTCGTTT
>DRPV01000102.1 GCA_011330685.1 Desulfobacterales bacterium | reverse complement strand
GCGGTTATTTTGCCTCTAACCCTTATCGGTGGTGGTCAGGCCATTTTTTTAAGCCCTAACAGCGCCTCGGTATTAAGGTGGATAGAAAAGGAGAATACCGGCAAGGCGGCGGCCTTGCTGGCCACCGGTCGTAATCTGGGGATGATTATGGGGGTTGGGATGGCCAGTATCGCCTTTTCTCAGGTTTTCAGCCACTTAACCAACGGTCTGGATATGCGTGATTATTCCCCAGCCCATGTTGAGGCCTTTGTCAAGGCGATGCAGCGGGTCTATCAGTCCGCCGCCCTCACTGGTCTGTTGAGTGTGATTATTTCCGCCCTGCGCGGCAAGCGGCGGAAAAATTAGACCTTGAGGTCTAACAGAGCCATGGGCCTGCTGCCGGGCTGGGTTTTGTTTGTCAAATCATCCTTTAAGCGGCGCATGAGATTTGTCTCTTTACTCACGCATTGCAGATTTGTCTGTTGGAAAAGAGGGCTGAGAGCTTCTTGCAGCTCCGGTAGATTAGCGCGCAGGAAATCAGCGGCCCCCTTATTGGAGAGCGAAAAAATTCCCCGCAGGTTTTGGCCTTGGCTGCGCAGGTCAAGATGCACATCACCGAGACGGCTCATATTCAGATAAAACGAAATACCGTAACCACCTTCTTTATCCCGGCCTTTGGAATTTTGATCTTCAAAGGAGAATAACCATTCGCCCCAACCATTGTTGCCCTGAAAAAAAACGGGAAACAGTAAGTAATTATTGGGGAGCGGCCTGACGGGCTGACCGGGCAGAGCCATATCAGGGGAGCCCGGCTTATGGGACTGAGCCTGAGAGGTATCATCCGCCCGGCCGCTGTTAATTTGGCCATGGGCCTCTAAAATTCTGGAAAGCAGCAGGATCTCAGGCGGCATCTCTTTGAGTGAAGGGCTGGTCTTAATGAATTCCGCCAATCCCGCCTTACCCTGATTTACAGCGGCCATCTGAGCCGTTAACTTCAGAGGCTCGGGGGTTGAGCCAATGGTATAACTCACACTCTCCGGCAGATTAACGGCAGCGGTCAATGGATTGTCGGCCTTAGTCAGCAGGGGCAGCATTAGACGCAGAGCAGATAAAACACCCTTGTCAGCGGGAACCGGGGTTAAGCTCCGGCCATCAGGCAAGACCTCAAAGGTAAGCCGGCCCATGGCCAGGGGAGTCAGGGTGCGGGCGCTGAATATACCGGAGTCGGTTTGCACCACTACTCCGCCATCAGGGGTCTGGGATATTACCCGGCCGCTTATCACCTGGCCGGGGGTAAGCTTCGCTGCCGCCGTGTTTGAGGTAGCCTGCTCTCCGGCCCCGCTGCTAACTTTTGCCTGAGTTTTGTTGGCCGGGGTATTGGTCGTTAAAGGCTGACTGTTAATTTTCATTTTATAACTTGTAACTTCACCCTAAATCCAGTTAATAATAATTATTATAACTGTTTACTTTTTGAAAAAAAAGCCTTACAATAATAATACCACTATTTAGCGGCGAATGGGCCGCTAAATAGTGGTGTTAGTGTCTTTTTGCGGCGGACTATGGCTTTCCGTGCCTTATCTAAACGGGGCATAGTATCAACTAATTTTCAGCAGAAAGGGGGGAAGAGAAATGGGTATTTTCACGCAACTTGGTATGGAAAATAACGATCAGGCAAGTATTGACTGGGAGATTACCCCTGCCAATTCATTCACCATTTTTGAGAGTTGGGGCAGTAAAACCAGGATGATTCGTAATAACCGGGAGCGTTATTATTATTTCTTTATTGATACCTGGCGGCAGCCGGCCAGGCTCTGTCTCATGGAGCGGGGGATTAAACACGCCAAAATTCTCGCTGAGATCAAGGCCCCGGCTGAACTGATTAAACGCTGCGTCTCCGCGCAGGGCGGTAAAGCCGGGCTGGATAAATGCTATGCTGTTGATGAGGGGTTAAAAAACTGGCTCAGTGATAATATTTTGAGAGCGGGGCATAACGAGTCTCTGGTGACGACCGTTAAAGAGGAAGAAGAGCCGGAAGATATGGGCGCTCCCCTGGCCCTTAATGATGGCACTTACCCTGAATTGAACCGGATTATTTTGCGGCGGACGGGAGAAAAGCTTGCCGATGACGTCATCAGCGCTCTGGCTAAGAGCGGTAATTTTTTCGATAAAAAATATAATCCAGCCGGCCGCTTTGATAATTATCTTGTTGATAATGGTGATAAAGATACCGCCATTGATCTTAGAACTGGTCTGATGTGGCAGCGTTATGGCTGTGATATAACCTCTATCCGTCATATCAGGGAATATGTTGCCGGGGTAAACGACGCGGGGGTGGCGGGTTTTCATGACTGGCGCCTGCCAACCATGGAAGAGGCCTGGTCGCTTCTTGAGAGAAAACAGAACAATAAGGGGCTCTATCTGCACCCCGCCTTTGGCAAGAGTCAGCCCTTTATATTTCTCGCTGATGCCAGAATTCCGGGGGGATATTGGTTTATGGACTTCAAACAGGGGACAGTCTTCTGGGCCTCCGGAACAATTCCCGGTGGTTTTGGCCGACTGTGCCGTAGTATCTAAGCCGCTGCCTCGCAAACGACCGGCTGACGATTAAGCTCTGTAAGTCATACGGTCGTTTGAGTGTAAGCGTTTCATGAACGCTTACAGTTAGTGGGTTATATGAAGTTGGGTATAGTTAATTGATCGCTTACGTTTGAGTAACGCTTATATTACCGGCTCTCCGGTACCCCTAATTTTTTGAGGATCATGGCCAGAGGGCAGACCTTGGTAAAACCGAACTGCATAAAGTTGGCCCCCACAAAGGCGGTGAACCAGAACCAGTTGGGATTAACCCAAATACCCAGTCCCAGGCTGATGAGGATAAATGCTCCGGCAATGGAGTGTACCCAGTCATTTACTACCATATCTTTCTCCTTGTTCTTGGTTGCGGTTAAAATGTCCAGTAAAGAGGGCAGGCCTGGTGAATTTTCAATCAGCCGGGCAGAATAAATTTTTCATGGTGGAGATAAGTTCTAAAATACGCTCATCGGCGATTCGATTGTAGATATAATTAGCCTCTTTGCGGGAGGCGATTATCTGCTTGTTGCGGAGTATGGTGAGATGCTGAGAGACATTGGCATTAGAGGTCTTAACCTCGGAGCGTAGATCACCAACCGTTAATTCCTTGTCCTGCAGAAGGCATAATATCCGCATCCTGATGGGATGTGACATGGTCTTTAAGAGGGCGGCCACATGCTCAACATCTTCGTCTTTCATATCATTTTTCATATACATAATCCCAAGCTGTAATTTTTGAATCCGGCACCATAAATACTGAATGTTGACTGGTTTGCCAGCCGGCATTTAAGTATTTAATTTAATGTCATATGGCAAAAATGTAAAGAACTAAAATAGGTGCTGATGGGGATTAGCGTTTCAGCAGGTCGCGGTGGCGGATGGTAAGTGTTCTGATATCAAGGTGATGGGCCAGATACTCAGCCACGGCCACCGAGCGGTGACGGCCGCCGGTACAGCCTATGGCAATGGTGAGATAGGTCTTTCCTTCCCTGGCGTAAGAGGGAACGAGAAAATCAACCAGGGGCAGCAGCCGGGTCAGAAATTCGTCGGCCTCGGGGGTCTGGAGGACATAATCGGCCACCGGTTGTTCCTGACCGCTCATCTCCTTTAATTCCGGCACAAAATAAGGATTGGCCAGGAAGCGGACATCAAAGACCAGATCGGCCTCCGGTGGCAGACCGTGCTTGAAACCAAAGGACAACAGGTCAACCTTTAAACCCGTTTCTTGGGCTGTTTCGTATTCTTTTAAGAGAACGGCCCGTAGTTGGTGCGGGGTAAGGCTTGAGGTATCAATGATAATATCCGCCAATTCCCGCAGGGCGGTAAAACGGCGTTTTTCCAGGACAATACCGTCTCGCACGGATTCACTGGCAGTGGGATGCAGGCGGCGCATGGCACTGAAACGCCGCAGGAGGATATCCGCCGCCGCTTCAAGGTATATGACTCGCAGGTCAGGGACAGTTTCCCGTAATTCGCTGATTACGCGGAGATAATTATTATAAAATTCATCATCCCTGGTATCCATAACCAAGGCCAGACGGCGTTTGCCGGGCTGAATGATTTTAGACACCAGGTCGGGCAGCAACAGGGCTGGAAAGTTATCAATACAGAAAAAACCGGCATCCTCCAGGGCGTGCGAGGCGGTACTCTTACCAGCCCCGGAGAGGCCGGTAAGTAATATAAGCTGGGGGGATGTTTCCGGCATATTATTTCAATTTGGGGGCGCGGCGGTATTTGGAGGGCAGTATGCCCATATTTTCACGATATTTAGCCACCGTCCGGCGGGCGATTTTGATGTTGTTTTCCTGAGCCAGAATCTTGACAACGGCCATATCGCTCAAAGGTTTATGCGGGTCTTCGGCCTGAATCAGCCGTTTCATCTTAACCTTGATACTCTCCGAAGCCAGGGCCTCTTCACCGCCGGTTCTGGCAATGGCAGAATTAAAGAAATACTTTAACTCAAAGAGTCCCTGGGGGGTATGCACGTATTTATTGGTGGTCACCCGGCTGATGGTGGATTCATGCATATTTATATCATCGGCGACATCTTTGAGGATGAGAGGCCGCATATAATCAGGCCCCTTTTCAAAAAAGTCATGTTGAAATTTGAGCAGGCTCTCCACCACATTGTAGATGGTTCGCTGGCGCTGCTGGATGCTCTTAATGAGCCACATGGCCGACTTTAATTTACCCTGAATATAGTTTTTGGTATCTTTGGCGAGGCCGGGAACATCCTTATGGCCTTTGAGAATATCCTGATAAAACTTGCTGATTTTAAGACGCGGCATTCCATCATCATTCAAGACAATGACATATTCGCCATCCATCTTATAGACATAGACATCGGGAATAATATAGCGGGGCTCTTCGTCGGAATAGACGCGGCCGGGGTGGGGATTGAGCCCCTTGATTACCTCCAGGGCCGCCAAGACCTCCTTTAATGGGTGGCCGGAGGCCTTGACAATGGCGGCGTAATCACGGTTGGTCAGGGATGGCAGGTGGTTTCTTACCAGCTCGCCGGCCGTGGAGGTACTGAGATTGAGGTGGGCCAACTGCAGAAGCAGGCTCTCCTGGAGGCTGCGGGCGGCGATTCCGGGGGGATCCATATCCTGAACCATGGCTAATACTTTCTGTACTACCAGGGCCGATGATTTGGTGGCGGCGGCGATTTCCTCATCGCTGACCCCAAGAAAACCATCCTGATCCAGATTACCGATGATGAAATTACCCACCACCTCCTCCTGGTCATTAATATTGGCAAATTTTAACTGCCATTGTAAATGGTCGGAGAGGTTGGTTTTTTTGGTCAGGATGTCAAAACGGGAGGGCAGGTCAGGGTCATTTTGAGGTTTGAATGATGATTTATCCTCGTATTCATTGGCGTAATCTTCCCAATTAATCTCCTTGAGGCCGGAGGGGTTTTCCAGGTTGACCTCATCGGTGGTATTACCGGCGGCGGCAGGTTCCTGGCCTTCGGCAGTGAGTTCCTGCAGTGATTCATGGAGGCTGTCCGGGTTATTGGTATCATCTTCCAGTACCGGGTTCTGTTCAATCTCCTCCTGAACGGTGTCGGACAACTCCAACCGTGATAGCTGCAAAAGGCGGATGGCCTGCTGAAGTTGCGGGGTCATCACCAGTTGTTGAGCTAATTTGAGTTGCTGTCTTAATTGTAACGACATCGTTTAATTATCCATACGTGATTTTTTAAGAATAATAGGGGCTGGCAAATTATAAAAATATCGTAACCATTCAGCTGCACCCCATCTTCGTCCGTTTTGGCCACCTCACGTACAGGGTGTACAGACTCGGCAGCCAAAACGAACGAACATGGAGCACATCTGAACGGTTACAGTTCACAGTTCAGGGCAATTTGTTGCCTTGGCTGAATAGATACAAAATATCATATAAAAAAACTCCTCGCTTACATAGTGAAATTTTCCCCGAGGTACATTTTTCTGGCGGCTTCGGAGTTTATAATCTCCTCAGGAGTGCCATGGGTCAGGATTTTACCGTTACTGACAATATAGGCATAGTCGCAGACCGTCAGTGTTTCCCGGACATTATGATCGGAGATTAAAACGCCTAGGCCCTTGTCACGAAGGTTTACGATGATGCCCTGGAGATCGGCAATGGAGAGGGGGTCAATTCCGGCAAATGGCTCGTCTAATAATATAAATATGGGCTGGGTGGCCAGAGCCCGCATGATCTCTACCCGCCGCCGCTCACCGCCGGAGAGGGAATAAGCCGGGTTATCAGCAAGATGAGTTATCCGGAGATCAGTCATTAACTGGGCGATACGCTTAACAATCTTCCTTCTGGAGAGCCCCAGAGTTTCCAGGATAATCTGGACATTCTCCCGCACTGTTAATTTTTTAAAGACTGAGGCCTCTTGGGCCAGATAGGAGAGTCCGCGCCGGGCTCGTTTATGGATGGGAAGGCCGGTTAAGTCCTCACCATTAAGGAGGACTGCGCCGGAATCCGGCTGAATAAAACCAGCAATGGAATAAAAGGTGGTGGTCTTGCCGGCCCCGTTGGGCCCGAGGAGACCGACAACCTGGCCGGTCTCCACCTTGAGGCTGATACCGTCCACCACCCGCCGTTTTTTGTACTGCTTGACTATGTTTTTGGTTTCCAGAATGGCCATATCGTTCTCCGGCCTAATGGGTCTGCTTTTTATCTGCCTGGCCGGGATAAAAGAAGGCCTTTACCCGCTCATCCTTTCCGGTACCTGGCTCGACAATACTTTTGCCACTGTCTAAAAAGAGGATGAAACGCTCGCCGCTCACCATATTGCCATTCTGCCAGACCTTGGTGTGACCGGTAATTACTATCTTGCGCTGAGCGGCAAAATATTTTGCCGTATCGCCGGTTGCCACCCAGTTATCCTGGTTAATCTTGACATGCCCCTTGGCCAACATCTGCTTAATATCCTTGGTCTCCCCGGCGTTAACCTTACCTTTCTTCCCGGTGGAGTTATAATAAACCGTCAATTCATCGGCATTGATGGTCATCATACCCTGCCTGGCTACTACTCGGCCGGAAAAAAAGACGGAGTTATCCTTGGGGGTGGAGAGCATGTGGTCGGCTTCGATCTGCACCGGCTTCTGCTGCTGATTTGGCTTGGCAGGGGCGGCAACGGTGGTCAGGGGCGAGAACAGACAGAGAAGCGTGAGCAGGCAAAGAAATTTTATATACTTCATATAAGGCAGTTCCGAATTTATGGTTGCGAGTAACCTCTACAAAAATTATACCACAATCATAATTGGAATCTGGATTATTGTAAAGGAGGGAGATTATCCTGGGCCAACGGCATGAACAAATTTAAAGTAAGCGCTCCATGAACACTACCATGTACACGTTCTAACCCCCGCGATATACTGATGTATGATCGCGGGGTTGAAACTTGCACATGGCGGCGTCCCTGAAACGCTTACAGTTAGGGGGCTATGCAGTTGGGTGTGGTTAATTGATCGCTTACAATTTAAACAGTACTCAGCCGATGGTTTTTTGAGCGGCAAATTTCGGCTCATGAAGAGGGATGATTATATCGGCTTCCTCCTTGACCCGGCATAAAATGTCATAGGCCTCGTAGGTATTGACATGGGTGCCGGGCGGAATGACCTCCATCTCCATGGCGGTTATTTTCTTGGGAGGGAAAAAGTTTTCCAGCAGACAGCAGAAGCCGGTGATAATGGCCTTACCGGAAGGGGTGCTTACTACCACCGACATACCGCCCGGTGTATGGGCCGGGGTGTGGATAACCTCAATGCCCGGCACAATCTCCTGCCCGCCTTTAAGCGGGATAATCTGGCCGGCGTCACGAATCTCAAAGATGAAGTCTTCGAGATAACGAAAATCGAGGGGATGCGGGTTGGCAATAATCTCCAGCTCTTTTTCGTGGATATAAAAGGAGGCCTTGGAGCATTTATAGTCATTTTCGCAATGATCGTTGTGGAGATGGGTGTGGATAACAATGTCGATGTCTTCCGGCCGCAGATCAAAACGCTTTAAACCGTCTTCAAAGGTGTAGATAGGCCCGCCAATGGCCGCGGCCCGGCTCTCGGACTGGATGGGATGCATCTCGCCGGTATCCACCAGAATATTAGCGCCTCCGTCTTCGCCTTCGAGATACCAGCTATAGATGGGAATGGTAAAAGGTGTACCGTAATCATACTGGTAGGTCATCATTCCCTTGTCAAATTCCTTGGTTCCCACAACAATGGGGTGGATCAGGTATTTCATGGAATCACCTCTATAATTTGGTTAATAAATAGAAACTTACGAGCCCTGCGCCCAGGGCTCCGTAAATAAAAAGTCAGGGCGGACAATAGTCCGGCTTTTTTCGGGCAATGAACCAGCCCACCGCAAGGCCTGTAAATCCGGAAATAATGAGGGAAATTATGCTGTTCATGGGCTATATTGATTTTCTATTCTATGTTCCGGTTGGACTTTGTGTCCTGACCGTAACTATTCAAAAAAAGCGGGTAACCATTCAGCTGCACCCCATCTTCGTCCGTTTCGGAGTCTACACTTACCTGCCCTCCTCACGTACAGGGAGTACAGACTCGGAGGTCAAAACGAACGAACCTGGGGCACATCCGGAGTCTTCGCTTTCCTGAACGGTTACAGCTCACAGTTTAGGGCAATTCGG
>DRPV01000101.1 GCA_011330685.1 Desulfobacterales bacterium | reverse complement strand
GCATGCAGGGAGAGGGTGGTTTTGCCGGAAGACTCCGGGCCGTAGATTTCCGTCACCCGGCCAGTGGGAATGCCGCCGATACCGGTGGCAATATCCAGGCTCAGGGCGCTGGTGGATATGCAGGGCCAAGGCTCCACCGGCCCCGAGCCCATACGCATAATAGAGCCTTTGCCAAATTGTTTCTGAATCTGGAGGACTGCCGAATCCAGGGTCTTTTTCCGCTCATCGGACATTGCCATATTTTTTCCCTCGTCTTTTGGTTGTTTGTGAAAGGTAATCGTCTTTATTCTTCTGGTTCCTGCCGCAAGAGCGGATAGCCCATATCCTTACGCTGGGCGGTATATTTTCGGGCTGTCAGTCTGACCAGGGCCCGAATGCGGCCGATATATCTGGTTCTTTCTGCCACGCTGATGGCCTTACGGGCATCAAGAAGGTTAAATGTATGTGAACACTTGAGGGCGTAATCATAGGCAGGGAGAATCAGCTCCTTGGTCAGCAGGCGTTTGGACTCCGCCTCACAGGTGTTGAAAAAATCCACCAGGGCCGGGACATTGGCCTCCTCATAATTAAAAGCGGAAAATTCCCGTTCGGCCTGCTGGAAGATGGCCCCGTAAGAGACCTCACTGTTCCACATAATATCAAAGACGGAATTAACCCCCTGGAGATACATGGCAATTCGCTCTAAGCCGTAGGTAATCTCCGAGGTCACTGGATACAGATCCATACTGCCGGCCTGCTGAAAATAGGTAAACTGGCTGATCTCCATGCCGTCTAACCATATCTCCCAGCCCAGGCCGGCGGCGCCGAGGGTGGGGGATTCCCAGTCATCCTCCACAAAACGAATATCGTGTTCCAGGGGGTCAAGCTTGAAGCGCCGCAGACTGTTAAGATAGAGTTCCTGGACGTCCTTGGGAGAGGGTTTCAGTACTACCTGGAATTGATAATAATGCTGCAGCCGGTTGGGATTTTCACCATAACGGCCGTCGGTGGGCCGCCGGGAGGGCTGAACATAGGCCGCCCGCCATGGTTCCGGGCCCAGGGCCCGGAGCAGGGTAGCCGGGTGAAAGGTGCCGGCCCCGACCTCCATATCATAGGATTGTTGAACAACACAGCCCATATCCGCCCAATAACGACTCAACTCAAATATAATATCCTGAAAATACATTTTTTTTTATTTTTTATCCTTTGTTGCAGTAGTGTCTGTTTAAGCTGCGGAATAAACAATCTCACCGTCAACGATGGTCATGACGGCCTTGCCGGTAAAATGGCGGCCGATAAAGGGCGAATTTTTACTCTTCGAGACAATATTCTGCCGTTCGTAACAAAAATTTAAAGCGGGATCAATCACCGTTATATCGGCTCTTCTCCCCGCGCTCAGGGAACCGCCCTCAACCCCGATGATACGGGCCGGGTTAATGGACATCAGCTCCACGAGGCGCCTTTCATCAATCACCCCTTCCCGGATCAGACAGAGGGTCAGGGGCAGAGAGGTTTCTAGGCCAATAATGCCGTTGGCGGCCCGGGCGAATTCCACCTCTTTTTCCAGTATGCTGTGGGGGGCGTGGTCGGTGACGATGGCATCCAGGGTGCCGTCGCGCAGTCCCTCCTTAACGGCCTCCATATCGGCCGCGGTTCTAAGCGGTGGATTCATTTTGGCGTTGGTGTCGTAGCTGCCCACCGCCTCCTCGGTTAGGGAAAAATAATGAGGGGTGGTCTCGGCGGTCACCGGGCAGCCCGCGGCCTTGGCCCGGCGGATGAGATCCACCGATTCAGCGGTGCTGATATGGGCCAGATGAAGACGTTGGCCGGTGTAGGCCGCCAGGGACAGATCCCGATAGACCATTATCTCCTCGGCAGCCCCTGGAATACCCCGCAGACCTAAGCGGGTGGCAAAAGCCCCCTCGTTCATGGCCCCGTTCCGGCTTAATGATAATTCCTCGGCATGGGAGATAATGGGGCAGTTGTAATTGCTGGCATATTCCAGGGCTCGGCGCATAAGCTGACTATCGGCTACCGGCTGCCCGTCATCGGAAAAGGCCACTGCCCCGGCCCGCCGCATCTCACCCATATCCGCCAATTCCCGGCCTTTGCTCCCCCGGCTGACAGCGCCCACGGGGTAGACTTTTGCCCCTTGGGCCAGGCGGGCCTGTTCCCGGACAAAGGAGATGGCTGATTCTGAATCCAGGGGGGGGGTGGTGTTGGGCATACAGGCCACCGCGGTGAAGCCGCCGGCCGCCGCTGCCGCCATGCCGGAGGCAATGGTTTCTTTGTATTCCTCTCCCGGCTCACGGAGATGCACATGGATATCAATGAGACCCGGCAGCAGCCATTTACCAGTCAGGTCAATCTCCATGGCATCAGGCGGGGGGGAGTCTGCTGCCGCCCGGCATTTACCAGCCGTCACCAGGAGATCGCCGATGCGGTCAATATTATTGGCTGGATCTATTATCCGGCCATTTTTCAATAACAGGGGACGAGACATCTAATCACCTCCTCCAAGTAACAGATAGAGCAGGGCCATACGGATGGCTACCCCGTTGCTGACCTGATCCAGAATAACCGAGCGTTGGCCGTCGGCCAGATCAGGGGTTAATTCCACACCCCGGTTTACAGGCCCCGGATGCATGATAATGGCATCCGGCCGGGCCAGTTTGAAAATTTCATTATTAATCCCAAAAAAATCAGCGTATTCCCTGGCCGTGGGCAGGAGGGGATCTTGGAGACGTTCTCGTTGAATACGCAAAGTCATTACCACATCCGCGTCCCGTACCGCCTCTCTGATATCAAGGTGGCCCACCGCTCCCAGCTCGCGCAGGCCTTTGGGCATCATGGTGGCCGGGCCGCTGACATGCACCTCAGCCCCCATCCTGGTGAAACCGATAATATCGGAGTGGGCCACCCGGCTATGGTCTATATCACCGATAATGGCAATCTTTAAACCGGCTACGCGTCCCTTTTTCTCCCGTACCGTCATTATATCAAGCAGGGCCTGACTGGGATGCTCATGGGTACCGTCGCCGGCGTTGAGGATGGAGGCAGACACATAGCGGCTCAGGAGATAAGGGGTTCCGGACTGGGCGTGGCGGATGATAATCGCGTCAGGCTGCATGGCCTGCAGATTACGGGCTGTATCCACCAAGGTCTCGCCCTTGGTGGCGGAGCTGGTGGACATGGAGATATTAAAGGTATCAGCGCTCATTCTTTTAGCGGCGATCTCAAAGGATAATCTGGTTCTGGTGCTGGGTTCAAAAAACAGGTTAATTATGGTTTTACCCCGCAGG
>DRPV01000100.1 GCA_011330685.1 Desulfobacterales bacterium | reverse complement strand
GAATAGCCTCTACCATCTGCCTTTGAACCAGAAAATTCTGACCAAAACGCTTTTTGGGGGCCAGGTTATTGTCCCGCAGTGTGCTTTTTATATTCATCTCAGTGAGATTTTTTTGTCGACGAAGAATTAACCTGGAACAGTTCAGGCATTATAGGTGCTTGATGAGACCTTACCGCCGGTGCCTGTCCAGTCGGTATGGGTAAACTCACCCCTGGGTCGGTCTAAACGCTCATAGGTGTGGGCGCCGAAATAATCACGTTGAGCCTGAAGCAGATTGGCGGGCAAACGGGCGCTGCGGTAACCGTCATAATAATTGAGGGCGGCAGAAATTGCCGGCATGGGAATCCCTGACTCAGCGGCCTGGCCGACAATACGCCGCCAACCGGTCTGAGCCTTGCTGATGGCCTCCCCAAAGAAATCATCCAGCAGGAGATTCTCTAAGGCCGGATTACGGATAAAGGCCTCTTTTATGTTACCAAGAAAGGCGCTGCGGATAATACAACCGCCCCGCCACATCAGGGCAATGGCCCCGTAATCCAGCTGCCAGTCAAAGGATTTGGCAGCGTGACGGATAAGGACATAGCCCTGGGCGTAGGAGATTATCTTGGCGGCATAAAGGGCGTCATGGAGAAAATCAAGAAACTCCTGCCGTTGACCTTTAAATTCAGGGGTCGGGCCGCTTAGAATTTTTGAGGCTCTAACTCTCTCTTCCTTCATGGCAGACAGACAGCGGGAAAAGACAGCCTCGGCAATCAGGGTCAGTGGGATACCCTGATTCAGGGCGTTAATAGCCGTCCATTTGCCGGTGCCTTTCTGACCGGCGGTATCGAGTATCTTCTCCACCAGCGGCGTACCGTCTTCATCCTTGTAAGCAAGGATATTGGCGGTAATCTCGATCAGGTAGGAATCGAGTACCCCCTTATTCCAGGTGCTGAAAACATTCTGGATGTCAGCGGTGCTTAATCCCAGGCCCCGGCCCATGAAGTCGTAAGCCTCGCAGATAAGCTGTATATCGCCGTATTCAATACCGTTATGTACCATCTTGACATAATGTCCGGCTCCGCCGTTACCCACCCAGTCACAACATGGGGCGCCATCCACCTGGGCGGCTATGCTCTGGAATATATCCCGGACATGGGGCCAGGCGGCCGGATTTCCACCGGGCATAATGGACGGCCCCCGTCTGGCACCCTCTTCGCCGCCTGAGATGCCGGTACCGATATAGAGAATACCTTTCTTCGTCAACTCATCGCAGCGGCGCGCGGTGTCGCTGTAGAGGGAGTTGCCGCCGTCGATAATAATATCGCCCTCTTCCAATAAAGGGGTAATCTGGGAGATAAGGCTGTCCACCACCGTTCCGGCCTTCACCATCATCATTACCCGCCGCGGCCTTTTTAACTGGCTGATCAACTCGGCCATGGAGTGGGTGCCGATTATCTTACTGCCCTGGGCCGGGCCGGCAAGAAAATCATCCACCTTGGAGGTAGTACGGTTAAATACCGCCACCGTAAAGCCATGATCGTTCATATTAAGAACCAGATTCTGCCCCATAACAGCCAGACCAATAAGGCCTATATCAGCTTTAGACATAATTTCCTCCATGTATTTAAGGGATAGTTACCATTTAAGCCGTCATCAAAATGCTATTATGACACGAATGAAGATAGATTCAATGGATTATTTGTAAGGGCCGCGGAAAGACAGCTGGCAAGGAAGACTGACGGCCCCTAAGAACGCAGAACTTTTTGTACCACCTTGCAGAGATCTTGCTGGCGGTAGGGCTTGGCAATGGCGGCTCGGAAACCATAATCATGGTAATTGGCCATTACTGGATCATTGGAATAGCCGCTGGAGACTATTATTCTGGCCTCTGGATTAAGGCGCAGTATCTCTTGCGCGGCCTCCCTGCCGCCCATGCCCCCTGGAATGGTAAGATCCATAATCAGCAGATCAGCGGCCCGCCCCTCTGTCAGACCATGACTGTACAGGGCAATGGCCTGCTCGCCGTTGAGGGTGGTTTTAACCTTAAACCCGGCCATACTGAGCATGCCGGCAGCCAGTTCCAGGATAATTACCTCATCATCCATGATAATTATTCTGCCGCTTTTATTGCCGGCGTCTAAGGCGTCGCCCGTCTTCTCCTGTTGAACGATGGGCTTACCAGGAGTCGCCGGCAGATAGAAGATAAATGTTGTCCCCTGCCCTGGAGTTGATTTGACAGTAATACAGCCGTTATGCTTCTTGATGATAGAGTGACAAACAGCAAGGCCAAGACCGTTGCCTTCTGTCTTGGAGGTAAAATATGGGTCGAAGACGCGGTCAATGATCTCCGGCTCTATGCCCGGCCCATTGTCCGTCACCACAGTCTTTATAAAGGGGCCGTCAGCCAGCCCCGGTACCGTGCCGTCCTGCTCAAAATTCCGGCATTTTATGTTAATTGTACCGCCTTCCGGCATGGCGTTTTGCGCGTTTACAATTAGATTATGGATAACCTGGCTGATCTGCCCGGTATCAATCTCCAAGGGCCAGAGATTGGCCGGGATGAGGTAGTTGGCCTTTATGGCACTGCCCCGGAGAATAAAATCAGTTGACTCCTTGATGGTTTCCGGGAGAGAGGCCATCTTTTTTACCGGGGAGCCGCCCTTGGCAAAGGTTAATAATTGCTGGGTCAGGCTGGTGGCTCGAAAGACGGCCTGTTCTGAGGTCGCCAGGAGAGAGTTTAATGTTTCATCGCCTTTTACCGCCTCTTGCCTTTGGGCCATATTAATTGTTCCAAGAATCGCGGTGAGGATATTATTAAAGTCATGGGCGATACCGCCGGCTAATACGCCCACGGATTCTAATTTCTGGGACTTGATAAGCTCATTTTCCAACTGCTGTTTATTGGTAATATCCCGGAAAACCAGAACCACACCCCGCGTACTGCCGTTCTCGATGATAGGCGCTCCGCTGTCGGCAATTATTCTCCGCCGGCCGTCTTTGGCAATAAGCGCCGTGTGATTGGCGAGAGTGACGACCTTACCGAGGGCCAAGACCTTATCCACCGGGTTGGGATATGGTTTACCGCTTTCCTCATTGATAATCTTAACTACCTCCTCCAGGGGGCGGCCGACGGCGTCTGTCCATGACCAGCCGGTTAATTCTTCAGCCACCGGATTCATGATAACTATTCGACCTTTGAGGTCAGTAGTAACAACCGCGTCACCAATACTTTGCAGGGTAACGGTGAGAAGTTCCTTCTCCTCGTGGAGGGTATCCTGAATAGCGCTGCGCTCTTCAACTTCGGTCTGGAGCATCTCGTTGGCCGCGGCAAGATCGCTGGTTCTTTCTTTAACCCGCAGTTCAAGTTCATCACGGGTTTTTGCCAATGCCTCTTGGGCCTGTTGACGTTCAGTAATTTCTTCCTGCAGTCTTATATTAACCTTTTGCTGTTCCTCTCTGGCCTTGACGGCCTCCCTGATACTGGCCGCTAACTGTCCCCCAAGACGTCTGGTCAAGAAAAAACCGCAGGCAAGAATTAACAGGGTGAGGAAGGATATAAGCCAGATGGCGGTATTCCCCTTTTCTCTGTTGCGGCTTATCACCTGGTGGATATTGAGGAGTGAATTGTTGACCATCTTGTCAATACGGGCCGATACCGTCATTACCCTCCTGCCCTGATTCCAAAATGCCTGTTGGTCAATTTTTATAGTTTTCATTTGGCGGGCTAAATTCTGAATTGCGGTTTCATAGGCCGGCAGGAGCCGCAACAACTTTTTTGCCTTACCGCTCAGGGGGGTGGGCGCCGAGGTTAAGGTGCGTAAACTCATTTTTAACATCTTTAAATGGCCCAGGGCGCTTGTTGGTGGGCTGCCGGGGCCGCTATTGGCGATTTTATTGCCAAGCAGTGCCGGTCTCAAGGCCGCTATGGCGGTTTTAACGATTACCTGGGCGTG
>DRPV01000099.1 GCA_011330685.1 Desulfobacterales bacterium | reverse complement strand
GTATTGCCCACCGTGGGAGTCTGTTGAACGCGGATAAAAAGCAGGTTGATTAGAGCGGGGGGAGATAATGAGCAAAGACCTGGTGGTTGAAGACAGCGCCATAAGTGCCGATACCCTCTTTAACGGCCGTCTCATCTGCCGCCAGCCCCGCCGGGGCTATCGGTTTTCAGTGGATGCCGTTCTGCTGGCTAATTTCGCCAGGCCCCAGGCCGGAAGCAGGGTTCTGGATCTGGGAGCCGGCTGTGGGGTAATCTCATTAATAATGGCCTGGCGCTCGCCGGATATCGCAATTACGGCCCTGGAGCTGCAGCCATCTCTGTTTGAACTCTGCCGGAGTAATATTGAGCGGAACAGACTTGTCTCCCGTATTCGGAGTATTCAGGGAGATCTTCGCCGCCCCGACTCTCTGCTCAAGGCCGCCTCCTTTGACCTGGTGGTCTGTAATCCCCCTTATTATAAAGTCGGCAGCGGCCGGATCAATCCGGCCTCGGAGCAGGCGGCGGCCCGTCATGAAATAACGGCGGATATCAACCAATGCGTGCAGGCCGCCGCCTGGGCCTTGAGAAGTCACGGCCGGGCAGCCTTTATCTTCCCCGCCCAGCGTGGTGCCGCCCTCCTGACCGCCCTCCACCGCCATCGTCTTGAAGCGAAACGTCTGCAGGTGGTTTACAGTTTTCCCGGTGCTGACGGCCGTTTGCTCATGGTGGAGGCCGTTAAAGGAGGTGGTGAAGAGCTACGGATACTGCCGCCGTTCTATATATATAAAGCGGCGGATAACAGGCAGTACAGCCCGGAGATGACGGCGTTTTTTGCTTAGTGCCGGAGCGCTTACCCTTCTTGGGCTGGAAATAAAAAGGAACATCATGAAAAAAATTATCCTGCTTTTTGCTATATTTTTTCTGCCAGGGTTTGTTCATGCTGGATTACGTCCTCTTTCCAGAATTGAAGCCGTAAACGCCTTACAGAATAAAACATTCCAGGCCCATAGTCTTAAGGAACAATATAACTACCGTATTTATTACTCCGGAGATGGGCTCTTTACCTTGTATTATCAGACTGCTACTATGACTGCCGTGATTGATTATGGCAAGTGGTCAGTTGACGATAAGGGAACATATTGTCTCCAACGAAAAATTCATAAGCATAAGTTTACAGATTGCGGCAGAATTTACCAGAGTGGGAATACCTTGTATCTGTATAATAATGGGGAACTTAAGGTTACATTAGAATTTATAGGTAATGGTAGTCGTCTTGAGAAGAAATAGATTTTGAACTATCCGGGAAAGTGTGGGCACTTGTTTCAAAACAAACCAAGATAGATGATTTTGATTTGCAAATATAGCTTTTAGGCGGTCATCAGTCATTATAAACGCATGAAATCATAGACGTCCCCCCCCAATGTCGTATTGTAAGTGAAGTGGGGAGCGCGGTTTCCAGGTGGCGCGATTTTATTGGTAACTATCTGACGAACTCGCTCAGGATGCTGGAGAAAAAATCTGGTGCCCGGCAAGATATCCCAGGGGGAAAGTCACAAAAAAAGGGGCTTTTAGATTTCTCTAAAAAGCCCCGTCATTATAACTGGTCGGGATGAGAAGATTCGAACTTCCGACCCCTTGAACCCCATTCAAGTGCGCTACCAGGCTGCGCTACATCCCGACCCTGATTTAATTCATGCCATACTTTTTTTAATATCAATCAGCTCTGCTTTAATATTAACTAATAACTGCCGCCAGTCATTGCGGCCTATACTATGTGATTTTGTGCCTTTTGCCAAGGCCTTTTTTGC
>DRPV01000098.1 GCA_011330685.1 Desulfobacterales bacterium | reverse complement strand
CTGGCCGCCATTGAAGAGGCCCGGCTGTGATTCGCCCCAGCCATATGTATCGGATTGATTCGGCTTATCGGCGTTGTCACCCTGAGATTCAAACTGGACATAACCGGTAACATGCTCTGCCTGAGCCTTGACGCCAAGACGAATCCGGCCGTCATAGAAACTGCTGTTTGGTGAGTCTTTTTCTGAGTTGGTCTTCTGGATCCGGCCGCGTTCGCGGATAGAACCATCCAGGGTGATTTTGGCCTGACCAGCGGCGGATACCGCCATCTGGGCCGGCTCGGTGCCATGCGTAGCCAGGGCGGAAGCCGCCATCCCCAGTACCAGTACGGTACTTAATGCTGCGGTGCTTAATGTTTTTTTCATAACTCTTACTCCTTTTCCAATTTAAAAATGTTTACGTACTCAGTAAAAAAAGCCATAACCCGGCAAAATTTACCATTGCCACAGCTTGATTCTTACCAGTACGCTCAACGCCTGAATCATTGAAAAGTCAATCTTTTCTTGTATCCTCAGGCCTTGTCCCCGTAAAACATCCCATAAAATTATGGAACAGAAAGGATTATATCTAATTTTTTAAGATATTTGTCAAGTTTTTTTTTAATTCATTTGATGAATTTTCGGTAAGCGATCAATTAACCACACCCAACTTCATATAACCCCCTAACCGTAAGCGTTTCAGGGCGGTGTTCATGGAACGCTTACATTTTTTCTTTGACATTATGAATTATATCTTTATAAGATCAAAATGTCAGTCCCTGTTATATTTCCCCGGTTAATTTTGTATATTTGTATAATATTATGGATAAAATCAAAGAAAAATTACTCATTGTTGATGATGAAACAATAACCCTGGAACTTCTGATTAATGGAGCTCTGGGGCTTGATCTGGACATCCAGGGGGCTGCCAGCGCCGAGGAGGCCTGGGATTATTTCCAGGCTCATAAACCGCGGCTTATTGTCTTGGATTGGAATCTTCCTGGGATGAGCGGCCTGGAGCTTTGTCAGCGTCTGAGGTCTGCCGCTCTTGGCAAATATCTCAGTATTCTTGTCGTGACCAGTAATGACCGGCCCGAGGATATGGAGCGTGTTCTGGCTGCCGGGGCCGATTTCTATATGCCCAAGCCGATATCCATCCCTTTTTATAAGGCCTGGCTGGCCTCGGCCCGGCAGCGGGTCAGTGAGTTCCGGGGGCTGGAGGAGAGTGATAATAAGGTGGCCGGTATCAAGGCTGAGCTGGAGGACGTTAATGATCAGTTAGAGGCCACTATTACCCAGGCCAATGAACTGGCCATGGAATCCGAGAAAAATTATCTTGAGATTAATCAGATATTTAAAACCGTGGCCGGAGGGATTCTGGTAGTTGATAACGATTATAATATTATCAAGCACAATGATAATTTTCTGGGTCTGTTGGAGGATGAAGTCGGTTCCGCTGTTAATATGAAGTGTTATGATGTCTTCCGCTCCTCCCTCTGTGATACCGAGGATTGTCCGCTTAACTGTTTAAGACGGCCTGGGCAGGATCATTTCAGGGCGCATATTGTCAAAGAGCGCACCGGCGGCGGGCTGGTTCATTATAATATAGTTTCTACCCCTTTACGCGGCCTGGTGGGCGAGCAGATCGGCATTGTCGAGCATATCACCGATATCAGCCAGCAGGTGGCGGCCGAGGAGGCCTTGAAGGAGAGCGAGAGGCGTTACCGGGAGCTGAGTACGGTGGATGAATTGACCGGCCTCTTTAATAAACGCTATTTTAACCAGGTTCTGCAGATGGAGTTGAACCGTACTGTGCGCTATGGCGGGTCGTTATCCCTGATTATGATGGATATTGATAATTTTAAGCTGCATAATGACACCTACGGCCACGCCGAGGGTGATAAGGTGCTGGCCCGTCTTGGTGAAATTGTCAAAGGGGCGGTACGTGATAATGATGTGGCCTGCCGCTATGGGGGGGAGGAGTTCGTGGT
Source organism: Desulfobacterales bacterium (assembly GCA_011330685.1). Classification (GTDB taxonomy): domain Bacteria; phylum Desulfobacterota; class Desulfobulbia; order Desulfobulbales; family VMSU01; genus JAADIV01. The sequence goes on along the minus strand of DRPV01000098.1, from coordinate 891 downwards.
TATTCTGCCCGCCACTGCCGGCCAGGGCGGGCTGGTGGTGGCGGAGCGGATTCGGGAAATCTTTGCCGCTGAAAGATTTTGCGAGGGTCAGGTTCAGAAGACTTTGAGTCTTGGGGTAGCCGAATATGTTGCCGGCGATAATCGAGAGATTTTTATCAAACGGGCCGATGCCAATCTATATGAGGCCAAGGAGAGCGGCAAGAACCGCTGTGTGTTGAAATAGGTATTCGGCGGCGGTTTACCTGGCTGGTGAACGGAGGTCGTTTTGCGAGCTGTCTTGCATGATCGCTTACCTGTCCACTGACAACTGATAACTTTTCTGGCATTATTTTGAGGTTAGTTTATCAAAATAGCGTAAAAAACTCGCTTGCCTGTTGGAAATTCTCATTCCCAAAACAAAAAAAAGCACTTAGTCTAAATAGGCTAAGTGCTTGATATAATTGCATGGCGTCCCCAACGAGATTCGAACTCGTGTTGTCGGCGTGAAAGGCCGGTGTCCTGGACCTGACTAGACGATAGGGACGTATGAATGGTGGGTCGTGCGCGGCTCGAACGCGCGACTCTCTGCTTAAAAGGCAGATACTCTACCGACTGAGTTAACGACCCCGCCTCATAAGCTGAATACATTTACAATATCTCTTTTTTTCTGTCAAGTAAAGTTTTATGGTATTTTTGTCTCAGGGGCAATAATGGCCGATTATGATTTTGATCCGGGAGACAAGTTGAATTTTGTCGGCATTCAAGCCGGTAAGTTTAATTACGGTTAATGCTGGTTCAGGGTACATAAAAATATTGTCGGCTGAGGGCAGGTCTGCTATGTTCTAAGTCATCAGGGCGGACACGGGGATCTGTCCCTGCGGTTCTTGTCGTCCGTCTTGTGATTCCTGATTT
>DRPV01000097.1 GCA_011330685.1 Desulfobacterales bacterium | reverse complement strand
GATAATTGCTGAACTCCTTGGAGCGGGATTATCCTGTGACGCCTATCATGCCGCCGCCCCGCATCCTCAGGGCGCAGGCGCTTACCGAGCCATGCAGGCGGCGCTTGATAACGCCGGCCTCACCCCGGCCGATATTGGCTATATCGGCCTGCATGGCACCGGCACCCCGGATAACGACCTGGCCGAAGCCCGCGCCGTTAATAAATTGTTTGATTTCGCCCCACCCCTCCTTTCTTCACTTAAAGGGGCAATGGGGCACAGCCTGGGAGCGGCTGGAGCCATGGCGGCCGTTATTGCCGCCCTGATTGTCTCCCGGGACATAATACCCGCCAATACCCGCTGTCAGGAACCTGACCCAGCGCTTCACCTCACACCTTTAACCACCCCGCTCAACCGACCGGTTGCCGCGGTATTATCCAACTCATTCGGTTTTGGCGGCAACAATGCCTCTCTAATAATTACGCAACCGGGCAGATTTCCACGCCCGGAGAGACCTGCCGCCGCCAAGGTCTGGACAATAATCGGCAGCAGTTGTTTAACCGGCGCCGGAGATAAGGACAAGTCCATGGCGGCCCTCTGGCTTGACCAGCCCATAGCCGGGGCACTTTCTCTATCTGAAATTTCAGCAAATCTGCCAGCCCGCGCGGTGCGGCGCTTAAAGCGGCTGCCCAGAATCGCCTTGGCTCTCGCGGCGGCGGCCCATGAGGATTCAGCCGCTGACCCCAAGGCAGTTTTCATGGGAACAGGCTGGGGGGCTCTTTCGGAGACTTACGACTTCCTTAAACGTCTCCGGGAGACCGAAGAGCAATTCCCCAGCCCCACGGATTTTATCGGCTCCGTCCACAATGGGCCGGCCAGCCAGATTGCCATCATGTATAACTCCACCGGGGCCAATATCACCGTCAGCGGCGGCGATTACTCCTTTGAGCAGGCCCTGCTGAGTGCCGATCTAAGCGCGGCTGACTCTGACCAGCCAATCCTGGTAATTGGTGCCGACGAGGGGCATCCCGTATTATCCCCTCTTTTTGAGCAATCCATCAGCTGCGGTCACAATCATCCCGCTGCCATTGTTGACGGCGGGGGTGGATTGTGCCTGACAAAAAGCAGCGGCGCGAGAGGTATAACCATCAGCCCTGCGTTTTATCAACGTGCCGACAATACCAATGTCATTGACGCTCTGATAAGCTCTCTGGGCGGGCCTGAGAGATTACGGGCTGATTACGGCCTGCTGTTAGCGGGAATACCAGCGGCAGAGCGCGAACAGGGCAGCGCACAGCTGGCCCGATTCACTTCGCTCACCGGCTTTAACGCCCCGATAATTGATTACCGGCGTCTGACCGGCGAATTTGCCACAGCCTCGGCGGTGGCGGCGGTTATGGCGGTGGAATTTTTAAAAAGAGGCGCCATCCCGCCTTCTCTTGCCGGTTCAGGCCAGAGCTCTCTTAAGAAAAAAGGCGCCTTACTCCTCGGTCTGGGACGCTTTGTTACAGCCGTACTGATAAAGGCGCCATGAATATCCTGTTGATCTCGCCCAATACCCTGCAGGCGCCATATCCGGTATATCCCATCGGCCTGGATTATGTGGCTGGTTCCATCTCGGCCGCCCACGAGGTCAGGATTGTCGATATGAATGTCGAGACTTACGAATCTCTTGGCCGAATCATCAAGGAATTCCAGCCCGATATTATTGGAGTTTCCTGCCGTAATATTGATAATACGGAAGCAGGCAAGTCGTTGTTCTGCGTTAATGAGTACCGCGATATTATTCGGCGGCTCAGGGAATGTTCCAAGGCGATTATCGTCTGCGGGGGGAGCGGCTTTACCATTCTGCCCGGCCCGGTGTTTGAGAAACTGGGAGCGGATTATGGTATAATCGGCGAGGGAGAACGTTTTGGACTACTCGTTGAGGCCCTGAGCCGGGGAGAAAACCCGGCGGACATACCAGGGGTAATTTCAGACCCGGCAACCACCGGAAGTATGACCCCGCAACCTTGGGATGGCCTGATCCAGCGGAATTTCAATCAAAAAAATCCCCACACCGCATTTTACCGGGACAGGGGCGGGATGTTTAACCTGCAGACCAAACGGGGATGTACATTTAAGTGCATCTACTGCCCCTATCCACATATTGAAGGCCACCGGCATCGCTTAAACTCCCCCGCCGCCGTAGCTGAAACGGCAATTTCACTCCAGGAGGCAGGGGCCAAATATTTATTTATTACCGATTCCGCCTTTAATTCAGATGTTGAACATAGTCTGGCAGTAGCAAAAGCCTTCCGCGAGGCGGGCCTGGCAATCCCCTGGGGAGGGTTTTTCGCCCCCACCAGCCCCCCCGCGAATTATTTCCGAATCATGAAAGAGGCCGGTTTAAGCCACGTTGAATTCGGCACTGAATCTCTTAATGATTCCATGCTCAAATCCTATCGCAAGCCCTTTCGGAGTGCCGATGTCTTCCTGGCCCACCAGGAGGCGGTGGCCGCGGATTTACACGTCGCCCATTATCTTTTACTGGGCGGCCCGGGAGAATCGCGCCAAACCATTAATAATTGTCTTGATAATGTTGAGAGGCTCAGCAAAGCGGTCATTTTTTTCTTTCTCGGCATCAGGGTCTATCCCCACACGAAGTTATACGATATAGCCTTGGCAGAGGGTAAAATTTCTCGCGGCATGGATCTGCTGGAACCTTTTTTTTACGAAGCGGATGCAATCAATAACAACAAAATCAACAACCTCGTCAAACAAAGAGCGGCTGACCGGACAAACTGGATAATCGGCTCCGGTGACCCCGTAACCTTAAACGTGGTCTCCAAAATGCACGCCAAGGGCTATGTAGGGCCTTTGTGGGAGTATTTAATCAGCTAATCAGATAAAACATAGTTTTGTTGAAAATTTTATATTTTCCTGGTAAGTTCGGTGCGACTTCTCAGCTCGGTTTTTTGCCCCTGATTTAGCCAATAAGGCGTCCCCTGAAGCGCTTACAGTTCGGAGAGTGATCATCCTCAGGCTGGCTCGTTTACAAAATTTATGTGGTACAAGCTCATTCAAATTAAGCAGTCCGGTACTAAGCTGACGGCGCAGGTGACTACGGACAGCAGCTCTCCCTGGTTTGCCGGACATTTCCCGGGAACACCTATCCTGCCGGGCGTGGCTCAGTTGGGGATGGTGGCGGATCTTATTTCAAAATTCAGTCAAGACGTATATATCAGCGGTTTAAGCAGGATAAAATTTAAAAAACTCATTAAACCCGGCGAGCTCTTGTCTATTCACATCTCTCCCGGCCGCAAGAGGAATAGCCGCTCGTTTAGAATAGAGGCCGGGGAAGAGGTATGTACAGGTATCATAACGCTTGAAAACAAGGAGAAACAAAGGCTGTGATGGAAAAAGATATTAGCGGAACAACTCTTCGAATTGCCCAGATCCTCATCGACGAGCTCAAACTTGAAGATGTAACCCCGGAGACCTTCGATCCAGACCTGGATTTGGTTGATGAAGTCGGGGTGGACAGCATGGATCTGGCCACAGTAGCCCTGGTTTTAAGGGATGAATACGGCATCCGGATTGATGAGGACGATTATCCCAAACTGACTACGGTGCGGATTATCGCCGAATACATTAATAACAAGTTAGACAGTGATGATTAAGTGACTTCCCCGGCCTTAGAAGAAAAACAAAAAAAATACAAATTTTCCGAAATTACCGCCGAGCCGGCCGTAAGGGATAAGTTCAAGAAAGTCCGGGAGTATTTTTTCCTGCGTGAATCCACTTACGACATGACCAACCGCTGTAATGTCCGTTGTGAGGGCTGCTATTACTTTACCGGGGACAAACAGTTTGCCACAGAAAATTCGGCTGAAGATGACTGGCGCGCTCTACTGGAAGGCGAAAAAAAACGGGGCATAACCTTTGTCGTGCTTGCCGGTGCCGAGCCCTCCCTTGTCCCGCACTTATGCGGGGTCTGTTATGAGACCATCCCTCTGGGAGCCATTGCCACCAACGGTTTACAACACCTGCCCCGCCAAATTGATTACAGAATTCACATCTCCGTCTGGGGTAATGACCAGACCAGCTTAAAAATTCGGAAGGCCAAGGATATGCTGGCCAGGCAAATAGCTAATTATCAGAACGATCCCAGGGCGATTTTTGTCTACACCTTCAACCCGGTCAATATTGATGAGGCCCGTGAGGTAACCAGCCTGCTGGCCCGGCACGGTCTGCAGATTACCTTTAATATGTTTTCCGCCCCGCTGGGCTACAACGGCCCGCTTCGTCACACCCCTGAGACCCTGAACCAAACCCGTGAGGTCATGACTGAGTTATTGCGGCAATATCCGGAAACCGTTGTTTATTCGCCCTATAATATTGTGGCTCATACCAGTGAGAAAGGCCTGCACGATCTTTATTCATGCTCCTATCCCCGGATGAATACCTCCACGAATATCGGCCTGGGCCGCTCTTTCCGCCAATACCGCACGGATCTTAACTGGGATCGCCAGGCGGCCTGCTGTGTTCCCGATACGGATTGCGCCGATTGCCGCCATTACGCGGCCGGCAGCGCCGTAGTCACCGCCCGGATGTACCGGCACGCGGTAAATCCTGAAACATTTAAGGCCTGGCTGGATTATGTGGATACCTATCTGGCGGTCTGGGTAAGAGGTTATGACAAGGGGCAAAATCTTTGCGACCAATTCATTGAACCGCCTCCCAAAGAAATATAGTAGTTACAGCTCATCACCCAGAGTGGTTTATCTGCCCTGGCTGAATACAACAAGACAAAAAATGATATGAAAACCGTAAGTTCACTGTTAGATGAGCGTTGGTACGAACGCTATAAGAAAATTTCAAAGCTCAATATCCGCAGCTCGATATATGATGTCACGGATCATTGCAATCTGCGCTGTAAAGGCTGTTTTTTCTTCTCTTCAGACGAGCATAAAGCCGCCTCGGAAGAAAAGGATGTAAGCAGATGGCATGCCTTTGTTGAACAGGAAATGGCGCGCGGGGTAAACCTCGCTATCCTCATCGGCGGTGAGCCTACTCTCTGCTTAGACCGCATAGAGGCCTTTTACCAGCGTCTGCCGACCTTTTGCGCCACCAACGGCTTAATCAAGGTACCGAGGGAGCGTTTCCCCGATATGATGGTCGGCATCTCCCTGTGGGGCGACAAAGAGGACGAGGTACTTCTGCGCGGCAAAGACACCTTTAAAATCTCCAGTAATAATTACGCCGGCGACCCCCACGCCTATTATCTCTACACCATAACCCCCAAGCAGTTAGGCAAGGTTGAGCAGATTATCAAAAATGTGGAGGGAGTTGGCCTGAAGGTGCATATGCAACTCTTATCCAATGATGAGGGAGTGGACGGCTTTTCATGGCAGCCGGAGCAGTTGATGGATGTGCGGACAGAGATGGATGACGTGCTCGACAAATACCCCGAGACAGTAATCTCATCCAAGTATTACCATGAGATTATCACCAGCGGCAAGATGTTAGGCCGGCCCTTTGGCTGGGATGAATGCCCCTCGGTTACCATTACCCATGATAACCGCACGCCGCAGCCCAAAAGATTAACCAATTTCATCCGCTGGGCCTCGGATCTTAAGACAACGCACCGCTGTTGTACCTCTGAGACCAGGGACTGCTCAACCTGTAAAGACGGCGCGGCCCATATGAGCTGGGTTATGGTCAACAAACGTGGTCATATCCGCACCGCCCAGGATCTGCAAAACTGGATAGAGGTATATGAAATGTTCGCCAAACTCTATCAATTTATTCCCTGGTAGAGATGACTGCCGGCGGTGCGGTTATTTTAGGCTATGACGCCCTCTCGCCTCTCGGCATCGACCTGGAGGCGCAGTGGCAAAAGGCCCTGGCCGGTGTAAGCGGTATCGGGCCTTTAAGCCGTTTTCCGCTCACTGACGATTTTCCCGTCCGGATTGCCGGGCAGGTGCCGGACATCGATACGGAACCCTACCCTTTTCTCTCGCCCAGGCAGCAGGCCGCCTGGAGTTCACCTGTCTTTAAATATTCCATGCTGTCGGTGCAGCGGGCTCTCTCCCGAAGCGGGGTTGCGATCAGTCCGGATATTGCCTCCAGGGTCGCGGTTACCTACAGCTCCGCCATTGGCGGCTTGGACGCGGTTCTAAAAGCTGACCGGCGACTGATCGCGACGGGCAAACTCCCGCATCCCTATACCAATCCCAATTCATGCGTTAATATGGTGGGCGGCAAAATCGCCATCCTGACCAAGGCCAGGGGGCCGATAACCTCCACGATTACGGCCTGTGCCACCGGCCTGACCTCCATGGTAATCGGGGCAGCATTCCTCGCCCTGGGCCGGGCGGATGTGGTGATATGCGGGGCGGTTGATTTTGCCCTG
>DRPV01000096.1 GCA_011330685.1 Desulfobacterales bacterium | reverse complement strand
GATATTGACGGCGGCTACTTATGAGGCGGCGGTTGCCCTCTATGAGCGCTATCGGCCCTTTGTCTTTGCCGTTATCTCGGATACCCGTTTCCCCAGGGGCGGGCATGTGGATGATGAGGCCGGCTGCCGCTTTCTGCGTAAAATTCGGGCCGCCCACCCTGATATGGCCTTGCTCCTCATGAGCTCCGAGCCTGCCAACAGCCGGGCTGCCGCAAGTATTCCAGCCGCCTTCTTAGATAAAAATCATGATGATTTAAGCGGGGAGATGGAGCAGTTTCTGGTTAATAATCTGGGCTTTGGCCCCTTTGTTTTTCGTCTTCCCGATGGCCGTGAGGTGGCGCGGGCGGCGGGTTTTAATGAATTCGAACGTTGTCTGGGTGATATCCCGGCGGCCTCTCTGCTCTATCATGCCGCTCGTAATCATTTCTCCACCTGGCTCATGGCCCGTTCCGAGATAGGTCTGGCGCTGCGGCTCAGCGCCATGAGACCAGCGGATTTTGACGGTGAGGTGGAGATGCGTCACTATCTCTCCACCATGATTCGCGCCTTCCGCAAATGGCGGCAATTTGGGGTTGTCTCGGCCTTTGACCCCCTGGACTTTGAGCCTCAGATTAACGATTTTGTCAAAATCGGCCAAGGCTCCATGGGCGGCAAGGCCACGGGGATTGCCTTCTGGGCCGCCATTTTGCGCCGTCAGCGCCGTCTTCTCGCCGACTTTAAAAGTAAAATCACCATCCCACAGACCTGTGTTATCGGCGATGACGGTTTTAAGGACTTTGTGGGCCGCAATAAATTATTCTATCTCTCGGGCGGCGAGAATGACATTATCAGTCAGCGTTTTCTTGCCGCCCCGCTGCCTGATTGGCTGCGGGAGGCGCTAAGCGCCTATTTAAAGAAGGTAACCTGGCCCATTACGGTACGTTCTTCCAGTATCATGGAGGATGCCAGATACCGGCCTTATGCCGGATTGTACCGCACCTGTATGCTGGCCAATAATGAGCCGGATTTTGAGACCAGGCTGGCCCGGCTGATTCAGGCCGTGAAGCTGGTCTATGCCTCCACCTATTTTTCCGGGCCGCGAAAGTTCTCCCGCCTCATCGGTCAGAGCAGGCAGGACAGTATGCCGGTTATTATCCAGCAGGTGGCGGGTCGTGATTATGGCGGCTGGTTTTACCCGGCCATCTCCGGGGTGGCCCAGTCCTATAATTATTATCCCATCTCCCATATGCGGCCGACAGACGGGGTGGTGAGCGTGGCCCTGGGCCTTGGTCATACCGTGGTTGAGGGCGGCAACTGTCTGCGCTTTTCCCCTGCTTGGCCGCGGATTCTGCCGCAGTTTGCCAGTGTTGATGACATCCTGGGAAACTCACAGCGCCAGGCCTATGTTCTTGATCTTAAATCTCCGGAGTCGCGGGGGGATGGCCAACTGAGGGATCTGGTACGCAAGATTCCATTAAGTAAATTGGACGGTGCCCATAGCCCCTTGCCCCTTCTGACAAGCGTTTACCTCAGGGATGAACACCGCATTCGGGACGGCGCCGGGCCTGGAGAGCGGGTGTTGACCTTTGCCCCGATCTTAAAATATAATAGTTTTCCTTTGGCCGCTATAATCCAGCAGATGCTGAACCTCGGCAGTGAGGGGATGGGCTGTCCGGTGGAGATGGAATTTGCCGTTGATTTGCCTGAGGCGGGCGCCCGGCCGGTATTTTATCTCCTTCAGATTCGGCCCATGGCCGTGGGGCGGGCCGCCCAGGAGGTAGAGATAAGCCCGGCCGAGCGGCAGGCCGCCTTTTGCCGTTCTCAATCCAGCCTGGGGCATGGAGTGTGGCGGGTCAGGGATCTTGTGCTGGTTGATCAGAATAGTTTTGAGGTCTCTAAAACCAGGGGTATGGTTAATGATATCAGCCGGTTAAACAGCCGTCTGACTGCCCGGAAACGGCCTTACCTCCTTATTGGCCCCGGCCGTTGGGGCTCGGCGGACAGCCGCATGGGGATACCGGTACGCTGGGAGGATATTTCCGGAGCGGCGGCCATTGTGGAGGTTACCGGCGGCAGACTGCGGGGCGATCCCTCCCAGGGCACTCATTTTTTTCATAATATAACCTCTCTCGGCATTCCCTATCTCACTGTCAGTCTGCGGGACGGCTCTGCTGACCGTTTAGATCAGGAGTGGCTGGCGGGGCAGGATGGCAGCCGGGAGGGGCTGGTCAGACATATAAGTTTTACGGAGCCCATTATCATCAAGGTTGACGGTGCCGGCGGCGAGGGTATCGCGATATATTCCCACAAGGAGAAAAAATGGACGAAATAATGGCCTTAATCGATAGTCGTGATCCTAATCAGGACGAATTTAAACAGGCGGTGTGTGAGGTCTTGGGCACGGTACAGCCGGTTCTGGAACGTAATCCCCATTATCGGCAGGCAGCGATACTGGAGCGGATTATTGAACCGGAGCGGGTAATCCTCTTTCGGGTACCCTGGGAGGATGACGTGGGCCAGGTGCGGGTTAACCGCGGCTTTCGGGTGGAGATGAACAGCGCCCTGGGCCCTTACAAGGGGGGATTGCGTTTTCATCCCTCGGTTAATTTGGGGATTATGAAGTTTCTGGCCTTTGAGCAGGTCTTTAAAAACTCACTGACCACCCTGGCCATGGGTGGCGGCAAGGGGGGCTCCGACTTTAATCCCAAAGGTAAATCCGATAACGAAGTCATGCGTTTCTGCCAGAGTTTTATGATGGAGCTCCAACGTCATATCGGCCCTGATACCGATATTCCAGCCGGTGATATCGGGGTTGGAGCCCGGGAGATCGGTTATCTCTTCGGGATGTATAAACGTCTGCGTAATGAGTTTACCGGGGTTTTGACCGGCAAGAGCCTGAGCTGGGGCGGCAGCCTGGTGCGGCCCGAGGCTACGGGGTACGGCAATGTCTATTTCGCCTCCGAGATGCTGGCTACCCGCGGTGATTCGCTGGAGGGCAGGAATTGCCTGATCTCCGGCTCCGGTAATGTGGCCCAATACACGGTTGAGAAGATTATTCAGTTAGGCGGCCGGGTCTTGACCATGTCCGATTCATCGGGCTATGTCTTTGATGAGGAGGGGATAAATAAGGAAAAACTGGAGTTTATCAAGGAATTAAAGAACGTGCGCCGCGGCCGGATAAAAGAGTACGCCGAGGCCTGGCCCGGAGTGGTCTATACCGCGGCCGATGCCTCTGCCGACTACAATCCCCTCTGGAATCACAAGGCCCACTGCGCCATGCCCTGCGCCACTCAGAACGAGATAAACGCGCGGGATGCCGCTAATCTCATTGCCAACGGTGTCTTTCTGATCTCCGAGGGGGCCAATATGCCCTCCAGCCCCGAGGCCATTGACCTTTTTATTGATAATAAACTGCTCTACGCCCCTGGTAAGGCGGCCAATGCCGGCGGGGTGGCGGTCTCCGGCCTGGAGATGGCCCAGAACTCCATGCGTCTTAAATGGCCCCGAGACGAGGTGGAGGGCCGTCTGCGCCATATAATGAGCGAGATTCACCGCACCTGTCTTGAGGCGGCGGCGGAGTATGGTCAGGCTGGTAATTATATGGCCGGGGCCAATATAGCCGCCTTTGTCAAGACCGCCGACGCCATGCTGGATCAGGGGGTAGTTTGAAATTTATTGCCGGCGTTTTAAACCTGTCCATTAACAATATGCATAAGTTCGTCCACCAGCCGGTTTAATTTGATTGCTTCGCTCTGCATCTCGGCCGCTGTTGCCGAGGCCTCT
>DRPV01000095.1 GCA_011330685.1 Desulfobacterales bacterium | reverse complement strand
CGCTCTTTAAAATCACTGATGTCAAGATCGGCCATGACCTCGGCAACTATCTCCCAGTCCCTGACTCCGGGGCTGGTGAAACGGGGGATATGGGGATGGCGGCCCATCATCACTATATCCTGAACCGTGAAATCAAAGTTGATCTTGAACTCCTGGGGAACCAGGGCCAGTTCACGGGCCAGTTCACGGCGGTTGTAGCCCTCTAAGGGACGGCCCTTGAAGCGCAGTTTTCCTGAGCCCGTTATGGTGCCGAGAAGCAAATCGATGAGGGTGGTCTTGCCGCTGCCATTGGCGCCGATGAGGCCGTAAAAGAGGCCGGGCGTCAGGCGGCAGGAAAGATCGTGGAGTACGGTCTTGGCTCCATGGGCAAAGGAGATGCTGTCGAGGTCGTACAGGTTCATCTTCCTAACTGCCGGCGGCGGAAAATATAACAGAAAAACGGGCCGCCAATGAGTGAGGTCAGAATGCCGATGGGTACCTCAGAGGGCAGTACAGCCCGGCTTATGGTGTCGGCTCCGAGGAGGAGCAGGGCGCCGGCTAAAAAAGAGGCGGGCAGCAGCCGCCGGTTGTCCGGCCCGGCCACCATGCGCATGAGATGGGGAATAATCAAACCGATGAAGCCGATTATTCCTGAAACCGAGACGCAGACGGCAGTGAGCAGGGAGGCGGTAACAATCAGTATTTTACGATTCCGCGCCGTATTTACCCCAAGGGAAGCAGCGCTGCGACTGCCCAGGGCCATGATGTTCAGGTCACGGCCGTAGAAGAGAATAATGAGACTGGTGGCAACTACCACTGTCAGGGTCAGTTCAACATCATGCCAGGTGCGGGAGGCGAAACTGCCCATGAGCCAGAATATAATTATTGAGACCTGTTCATCGGCGAGATATTTGATGAATCCGATACCGGCGCTCAGAATAGCGGCGACAATAACTCCGGAGAGAATAAGGGTATTGGCCGAGGTGCCGCCGTTTTCCGCCAGATAAAGAACGGCGGTCATGGCAGCCAGGGCTCCGGCAAAGGCGAAGAGGGGTACCGAAAAGGCGGTGGGCATGGTGAGGCTGAGGATGAGGGCCAGTGAGGCGCCAAAGGCGGCTCCGGAGGAGACCCCCAGGGTATATGGATCGGCCAGGGGGTTTAAAAGTACGGCCTGAAAGACCACCCCTGCCACCGCCAAGCCGCCGCCAACCAGAGCGGCGGTGAGGATACGGGGCAGACGGATATCCATGATTACGGCCTGAAAGACGGCATTGCCGTTAAAGGGAATACCACGCAGGCTGGCGGAGATAATTTTGATAATATCCGGGGCCGGTATCTTGATATATCCCATACCGCAGGAGATTATAATAACCCCGGTGAGGGCTGCTCCTAAAATAGTGAGCAGAACGGGGAGGGCTAAATTACGCAATCAGCATTCCCCCTAAACAGAGAATAAGACCAAGGCCTAAAAAAATAAGGTCAAGGAGCCGGTAGCGCATCACCACGAGAATACTGAGGGTGGCAAGGCAGAGGACGATACTTAAAAAATCACTTAAATATATCCAGGTATTGCTGGTTTTAAAGGCCTTGTGCAGATTGGCCAGCCAGGCAAGGCCGGGTTGCGGATTCTTGTGGATAATCTCCATGAGGCCGGTACCCTGGTTAATGACATAGGTGGTTTGGCCGTGGAAGCCGTAAAGAAATTCGAGGCGGCGGCCGCCGTCCCGCAGGCGGATGACCTTGGGGGTGTCGGGGCGCTGGATGATATTCTGGTAGTGGCCGATGAAGTTCTGCACTGCCTGATTGCTGACGGTTTTAATGGGGCGGCTTTCTGTTTCCCGGTGGTAAAAAAAGGAGAAGGCCTGCCGGTGGTTAAGCATAATACCGCTCAGACAGTAAAAAATGATAAAGGCCGCGGTTAATAAACCGCCAAGGCGGTGTATTTTATGAGCGAGTCTTATAGATGCCGGAGAGGGCATAAAAAAACCTCAAAATTAGAAAAAGTTGAGGACAGCCCGGTTTATCCACAAAGACAGGGGGCCGTTTATCTTTCCAGGAGCAAACGGCTATGATTCTCAGGCAGGTCTTCTGGCTTTTCCCGCCATTTTAACGGCCTTCCCAATCCTGACCGGATCAGTGGCACTCAAGGTTAAAACGGCTTCCGGCCCCTAAAGGGACGGCAGGATTTACAGCGGTGGGCCCGCTCCCGATTCGCACGGGATTCCCTTTTTAAATCTGAAATAGATACCTGATTCGACCTTTTTAACCCGAATCATGATTGTTGTCAATGCCATTTGCCGGCAAGACGGAGATTGACATGGAGGTGTAATTCGTTATAATCCGCCATAAATAATACGGGCATAACACAGCATATACTTCGAACAATGGAGAGAAAATACGCCAGAGTCAAGAGCCAACAGTCCGCAGTTTCAATCGCCGCAGGCGGCAACTATACTGTTCTCTGCCTTTTGATTCCCGCTTTCTGCTAAAAACGAATATGACGAAAAAAGAAAAAATAAGTCTTAAACATAATCCTCTGACCAGATTGTCAAAGGGCTTCTTTTATCCCTTTAATTCTCTGGGGTTTATCCGTCGGCACCGGGAACTCTATAAATATGTTATTCTGCCTTTTTTGATTAATGTTTTAACCTTCGTCGGGGTAATTTACTGGGGATTTGACTTTTTTCAACAACAGGTCATGTCCAGGCTGCCTCAGGGGGATGCCTGGTATTGGCTGATCTTAAATTATTTTGTTATTATTGCCGCGGTTCTTGTTGTTCTGGTACTGATCTTTTTTACCTTCTCGGTATTGGGGGCCTTAATCGCCTCCCCCTTTAACGATCAACTCTCTGAACGTACCGAAAAGCTGCTCACCGGCGGGGAAGAACGGCCTTTTACCTGGAGGGGGTTCTGGCAGGATACCATTCGCACTCTAATCGCCGAAACCAAAAAGGTGATTGTTTTCCTGCTCGGCATGCTGCTTCTGCTCCTCCTCCACCTTATGCCCTTATTGGGTACCGCCCTTTATCCCGTTTTATCCATTGCCTGGACAGCCCTGTTTTTAGTTCTGGAATATAACGGCTATGTCTTTGCCCGCCGGGGTATGACCTTTGCCGATCAGCGACGGGTGATATTCCGCCACAGCGCTCTGATGAGCGGTTTTGGACTTGGCATGCTCTGCCTCCTCGCCATTCCCTTTCTGCAGTTCCTCGCCATTCCTCTCGGGGTGGTGGGTGCGGTACGAATACTGAAAGAGGCGGGTGAACTCGGTGCCGGAGAGCCCGGCACCGAGTTAAAACAATAGGCTCCGGTTCTTGCCGGGGCTATTTTTTGTGTTTTTTGTATTTTTCGTCGAGCTGCTTCTGGAACAGTTCTTTATCCCGTTTCAGTTCTTCGTAAACCTTTTCGGCATTCTTCTCGGCGTTCTTCTGCTTGTTGCTTATATCAGCAACCCGCTCCTTGATTTTTTCTTCTTTGATCTTCAGGTCATTGGTGCCGAAGAGTGAGGAGGCAAGATAAATATAAGAAAATTTAAGCAGGGCGATATCGTCTGTTTTAATTTCATCCAGGGTTTGGGAATCAATATCGTAAATTTTCAAGAATGAACTGTGAAAAATGAAATTACGGAATTTTTCGAGATTGGTACTGGCCATGAAAAACATCTTCTGGGCCTCTTCACTTAAAGTGGCTTGAAAACCAAAGGACTTACGGCGCATAACCAGTTCCATCCATCCCTTATTCAAGGCATCCCGTTCATCTAACCCCTGATCGGCCCGCCACTCCCTGATTGTCCATTCCTTGTCCTCTTCGTGGCCCTTGCAGTAATCCTCTTTGACCAGAAAAAAGAATTTTTCGGTACTCTTCTGCTCTTCCTTGGCACCTTCGTGGAAATCGGCCATACCCACGGGATAATAACGACAGGCTGAGGGCCGGTCGCTGTATACCAAGCAGCCTTCTTCGGTGACAAAGGGGCAGCGGCCTTCCTTGGTGAGATGAATCTGAACACCGGGCATGTCGGTTTTCTGGATAAAGATGGGTTTGGTGTAGCGCAGCAGGAATTCATCGGCGTCAATACCGATTCTTTTTCTCAGGCAGAGAATATCAAAGGGGGTAAGGATTATATTGATATTACCGCAGCAGGCGGTGAAACAGGATACCCCCGGATGACATCTGAACTTGATTTTGCTGTCCAACGTCAATTTATGGGGCATGATGTGGCTGGGATTTTTGTCCATTCCCATGACTTTTTCCTTGGCATGGGAGATATTTTCTTCAGTCATTTTTCTTCCTTTTTGATTTGTGGGGGAGAAGCTGCTTAATTTTAAGCCGCAGCCGTTTAAAATATGTCATAAACAGGCTCAACAAGAGGCGGACAGGCCTGTGCCGCGGCTTGAAGTCATTAATTGCCGGTAAAAAAATAATTCTTGTTAAATCAAATATATGGCTTAAATTGTTTTGGCGTCTAATTCGAATTGAAGCAAAAATAATAAGTAACCAACGGGTTTATTAACCGCCCACACTAATCATCACTATCCTTGCTTGTCAAATATATTTTAGATTTGAAGCGCGGTTGGTCGAAAATCTTTTCGAAGAATGCGCATGAAAAGACATTTTTTACTTGACTTTTAGATGGGGAAAATTTAAAAAATGTTTTGGAAAATGAGCGCTCACTCATTCTCTAATTGAGTATTAAAATGTCCATTGTGTGATTCTATCGGTAAATCAAGATGATAAAGCCGCAATGGAGGTAAGGTGGTAATTGCTTGTGCTTTTTCTAGTTCTGGTTATTGGCCGGTGCTTAAACTGAAATGGCGGTTTTCAATTAGTTCGCGCCATTTTAAATTAATGTCCGGCATGTTGTTTTTTAAGAACTGGCGTCGCAAAAGCGGCGTCTAATATTCAATCCAATGTGAGGAGGTATTTAAATGCCAAGTTATGTAGATCCTTCAAAGTGTGACGGTTGCAAGGGTGGTGACAAGACCGCCTGTATGTACATCTGCCCGAACGACTTGATGGTACTCAACGCAGAAGAGATGCGGGCCTATAATCAGGAGCCCGATGCCTGCTGGGAATGCTATTCATGTGTTAAAATCTGTCCGCAGGGTGCTATTGCTGTCCGCGGCTACTCCGACTTTGTACCGTTGGGCGGTCAGGTTCATCCCATGCGGAGTTCCGATTCCATTATGTGGACGGTTAAATTCCGTAATGGCAATGTAAAACGCTTTAAGTTCCCGATTCGGACTACCGCTGAGGGTGCTGCCAATGCCTATGAGGGTTCAACCGGTGCCGATCTCAGCAACGAACTGTTGTTCAATGAGACCGCTCTGAAGACCCCCGATGCCGATAAAATGGCTAAGTAATTATTGATAAATAATCTCGCTAAATAAATTCAGGAGGAAAGGATATGGCGTTACCTAATAAGCCGATTGGTGAAATTCCTGCGGTTGTAGATCCGGAAATTGTAGAGCATGACGTTGACGTATTGATCGTCGGCGGCGGTATGGCGGCCTGCGGAACTGCCTTTGAGATCAAAAAATGGGCTCCGGCCGACATGAAGATTACTCTGGTTGATAAGGCCGCAATGGAGCGCTCCGGTGCCGTTGCTCAGGGTCTGTCTGCTATTAACACCTATATCGGTGAAAACCCCATTGAGAATTACGTCAAGATGGTTCGTAACGATCTCATGGGTATTGTTCGTGAGGATCTGATCTACGATCTGGGCCGTCACGTTGATGATTCCGTTCATCTCTTTGAAGAGTGGGGTCTGCCCATCTGGAAGAAGGACGATGCCGGTCATACCTTGAACGGTGCTGTCGGCAAGGCCAAGGCCAAGACTCTGCCTGAGGGCGGTCAGCCGGTACGTACCGGTAAATGGCAGATCATGATCAATGGTGAGTCTTACAAGTGTATCGTTGCTGAGCCGGCCAAGAAGGCCCTGGGCGAAGAGAACTGCTTGGAGCGTATCTTCATCGTTAAGCTTCTCTTAGACAAAAATAAAGAGAATACCATCGCCGGTGCGGTTGGTTTCTCCACCCGTGAAAACAAGGTTCATGTCTTCAAATGCAAGGTCATGTCCGTATGTTGCGGCGGCGCGGTAAATATCTTCCGTCCCCGTTCCACTGGTGAGGGTAAAGGCCGGGCCTGGTATCCGGTATGGAATGCAGGTTCCACCTACACCATGTGTGCTCAGGTAGGTGCTACCCTGACCATGATGGAAAATCGTTTCACCCCGGCTCGTTTCAAAGATGGTTACGGCCCGGTTGGCGCCTGGTTCTTGCTCTTCAAGGGTAAAGTACAGAATGGTAATGGTGAGTTTTATGCCGGCAGCGATGCCTCCAAGGAAGAGCTCAAGAATTTCATGCCTTATGGCGCCTCCGCCGTTACTCCCACCTGTCTGCGTAACCACTTGATGATCAACGAGATGAAGGAAGGTCGTGGACCTATCTTCATGGCTACCGACGTTGCTTTGAACTCCTTCCTGGATGCCAAGAAGGCTGAAGGAATGGATGAAAAGGCCCTGAAGAAGTACTGGAAGGAGCTGGAATCAGAGGCTTGGGAAGACTTCCTGGATATGTCCGTTGGTCAGGCTGGTCTGTGGGCCGGTATGGACATTGAGCCGGAGAAGGTTGGTTCCGAGATTATGCCCACCGAACCTTACATGCTGGGATCTCATTCCGGTTGTTGTGGTATCTGGTGCTCCGGTCCGGATGAGGACTGGGTTCCCACCGTTGACGGCCCCCGTTCCCATCAGTATAAATGGGGCTACAACAGAATGACCACCGTTAACGGACTCTTCACCGCTGGTGATGGTGTTGGCGCTTCCGGTCATAAGTTCTCTTCCGGTTCTCACGCTGAGGGTCGGATCATTGCCAAGCAGATGGTTAAATATGTAAAAGACAATGAGGGCTTTACTCCTGAACTGTCTCAGACCGCTCAGGAACTGGCCGATGAGGTTTACGCTCCGGTTAAACTGTTCCATGAGTTCTCTGGTGCCAGTACTGCGGTTGATGTCAATCCTAACTATGTTAAGCCAAGCGGCTTGATGATGCGTCTTATGAAGGCTACGGACGAGTATGGCGGCGGTGTAGCTACATACTACATGACTTCCGGCAAGCTCCTGAATATCTGTCTGGATCTGCTTCGTATGATGCGTGAAGACGCCGCCAAGATGGCTGCCGGCGATCTCCATGAGTTGCTGCGCTGCTGGGAGAACTATCATCGTATCTGGTGTGTAGAAACTCATATCCGTCACATTGAGTTCCGTAAGGAATCTCGTTTCCCGGGCTTCTACTATCGTTCCGACTTCCCCACCGTTGATGACGAGAACTGGAGGTGTTTTGTTAACTCTTCCTTTGATCCCAAGAGCGAAGAGTGGAAGTGTGAGAAGGTTCCCTGTATCAACATCATTGAGACCGAGCCCTGGATCTAATCCATAGTTCGATACGGTTTGGGTAATTGAAACCGTTATGCTTCAAGGAATCTCCAGGCGCTGTAATGGCGTCTGGAGATTTTTTTAGAAGGAGAGATTTATTTGTTTTGGCTTAATTGATTGATTGGTTTAATAACGGTGAATGGATTAAGCCAAGAAGAATGAATTTTATTAACACTTTTAATTAATGGAGGAGTGGCATGACAGACGCAGGTGGAGCATCCCCTATGGGTGCGGTACTGGTCGTGGGTGGCGGTATCAGCGGAATGACCGTAGCCTTGGAAGCCGCGGAGGTTGGTAAGGACGTTTTTCTCATTGAAAAAAATCCTTATCTTGGCGGTAGAGTGGCGCAGTTAAATCAATATTTTCCAAAGCTTTGTCCGCCGTCATGCGGTATGGAGATTAATTTTAAACGTCTCAAAAACAACCGCAAGGTTCGGATGTACACCATGACCCAGATCAAATCTGTAAGTGGTGCGGCAGGTAATTATGAAGTCACTCTGGAGACTACCCCCCGGATGGTGAACAATAATTGTACGGCCTGTAACGATTGTGTGGCTGTCTGCCCTGAAGAGCGCGACAACGCCTTTAATTTCGGTATGGACAAGACCAAGGCGATCTATAAGCCTCACGAGATGGCCATGCCCATGAAATACGCCATAGACCCCGAGGCCTGTACCAAGTGTGGTAAATGTGTCGAGGCCTGTAAATATCAGGCCATTGAGCTTGATATGGCCGCCAAGACCTTTACGGTAAATGTTGCTTCCATTGCCTGGTCAACGGGCTGGAATCCCTATGATCCGACGCAGATGGATAATCTGAAATTCAATCAGTCGGATGCTATTATTACCAATATGATGATGGAGCGTCTCGCCGCTCCTGCCGGCCCCACCAAGGGTAAAATTTTACGGCCTGGTGATAATAAGGAGCCCGAGTCCTTTGGTTTTGTCCAATGTGCCGGTTCCAGGGATGAGAATCATCTTGAGTATTGCTCGTATATCTGCTGTATGGCCACCATGAAGCAGATTACCTATATCCGGGAACGTTATCCCGAGGTTCCGATTTATATCTTCTATATTGATCTTCGTACTCCTGGTAAATATGAGAAATTCCGGGCTCCACTGATGTCTGATCCTAATAATCATTTTATCAAGGGCAAGGTGGCGGATATTGTTCCAGAGGCCGATGGCGGCGTGACCATGATTGCTGAAAATGCGGTAACCGGCGAGAAAATTAAACAGAAGGTCGATCTGGCCATTCTCGCTACCGGGATGGAGCCCGCGGCCAAGTCACAGGCGGCGGCTCTCGGAGTGCAGACGGACAATAATGGTTTCATCGTCAGTGATGCCGATAAAGCCATGTTGTCGGCCGGCTGTGCCCGTAAGGCCTCGGATGTAGTAACCGCAGCCCAGAATTCAACTGCGGTTGCCTTAAAAGCAATTCAAGCCTCAAGGAGATAAGTAGATGGAGAAGAAAACTCAAGCATATATCTGTACTGGTTGTGGAATAGGTGATGCTCTCGATATTGAGGCCCTCTCCGAGATGGTGTCTTCTGAGATGAGCGTTGACTGCAAGAGCCATGGCGCTTTATGCGGCAAGGATGGTCGGGCTCTTATCGAAGCTGATATCAGTGATGGAGTTAATACCATCGTTATCGGGGCCTGCTCTTTCCGGGTTATGCAGGACGAATTTGACTTTGGTGAAGACAAGATTGTCACCCGCGCCAATTTAAGGGAGCAATGTGCCTGGTGTCAGGGTGAGGATCCAGACGCCGAGTATGTGCAGGAATTAGGCTCTGATAATATGAGGATGGCCTGTGTCAAGGCCGAGAAGCAGGAAATCCCCGAGGCCTTTCAGTTAGAGAAATTAACCAAGGATATTCTGGTTATGGGCGGTGGTATTGCCGGGCTTACGGCGGCCAAAGAGGCCTCTCTTGCCGGTTATTCCGTCACCTTGGTCGAGAAGGCGGCGGTTCTCGGTGGCAAGGCCCTGGGCTGGCGGAAGCAATTTCCCACCAAGGCCCCGTGGACTACCTTGGAGAATCCCACTGTTGCCGATATGGTAAAAGAGGTGGAGAGTGATTCCAATATTACGGTTAAAACTGAGACCGAAGTTGCCCGGATTGCCGGAGCCCCAGGGGCATTTCAGGCCTCTTTTAAGGCGGCCGGCAGCACCTCTGAGTGGGATGCCCCCGCCAAGGTAGGAGTTGACGAGAAGGATCTTATTGAGAAGGGCGAGATGGAAGATCCCAACGCCGGCAAGAACGACTATATGATGGAAAACCCCGACGCCGCTACCTTCGGCGGTGTGGTTCTCGCTACCGGCTGGATTCCGGCTGATGTCTCAGAATATGAGCATCTTGGCTATGGTAAATTAAAGAATGTCGTTACCAATGCCGAGTTTGAGAAGCTGGCCAAAGAGGGTAAGGTTCCGGCTAAGGTCGCCTTTATTCAGAGTCCCGGCGGTAAGGAAAATGATGAGGATTTTCCTTATTGCAACTCTGTGACCTCCATGGTGGCCTTGAAGCAGGCCGCTTATGTGCGGGAAGATAATCCCGACGGTCAGGCCTATATCTTATATCAGCATATGCGTACTCCCGGACAAATGGAGATGTTCTATAAGGGAATCCAGCAGGATGACGGTATTTTTCTGACTAAGGCCTCTGTCACTCAGGTTGCAGAGAGTGGTTCAGGGCTTACCGTCTCCATGCAGGATACCCTTTTGAATGAGGATGTCACTGTTGATGTTGACATGGTGGTTCTGGCAGCCGGTATGGTACCCACCACCCGTGATGAGTCCACGATTAATCTGGCCTATCGTCAGGGCCCGGCCTTTCTGGATCTTGACCTCTTTGACGGCTATGCCGATTCTCATTTTATCTGCTTTCCTTATGAGACGAGAAGAACCGGGGTATATACCTGTGGTGGAGTTCGCAAGGCCACCAATATGGAGGAGACCATTGATGATGCCACTGGAGCGGCTTTAAAGGCGATTCAGTGTATTGAATCCGTTGACCGCGGGGTGGCGGTTCACCCCCGTTCCGGCGATAAGACCTTCCCGGAGTTTTTCTTTCAGAGATGTACCCAGTGTAAACGCTGTACGGAGGAATGTCCCTTCGGAGCTCTGGATGATGACGAGAAGGGGACTCCGCTGCCCAATCCCACCCGCTGCCGGCGCTGCGGTACCTGCATGGGGGCCTGCCCGGAGCGGATTATCGGCTTCAAGGATTATAATGTCGATATGATTGGCTCAATGGTTAAGGCCGTTGAGGTACCGGATGACGATGAGGATAAGCTCAGGATTCTGGCTCTGGTTTGTGAAAACGATGCCTACCCGGCTCTTGACATGGCTGGTATGCGTGGTAATAAGATCAGCAATCTGGTGCGGGTGATTCCTGTCCGTTGTCTCGGTTCGGTGAATATGGTCTGGATTAAGGATGCCATGTCTTCAGGGATGGATGGTGTTATTCTGCTGGGTTGTAAGTTCGGGGATAATTATCAATGCCATTTCGTTAAGGGCTCAGAGATCGCCAACAAACGCATGGAGAATATTGGTGAGACCCTGGGGACTCTGGGGCTGGAACCGGAGCGCTGTGTGGCCAAGCAGATTGCCATTACTGATTATGATACCGTTCCTGATGTGATTAACGAATTTGTTGAAGAAATCATTGAATTAGGGCCAAACCCCTTCAAGGGCTTCTAAAATAATTTTGTTTTAAAAATAAGCGGGCAATTATCGACGGGGGATCTTTCCGGAGCTGATTGTTCGCTTATTTAATAGTATAGATTGCTTTTTTATGGCATGCATGGAAAATGAAGGTGTCAAAAAATTGATCTTGGCGGCTGCCGGGGGATTTCTTGACAACACAACAGGAGAAGACAAATGCAGATCAATCCAGATTTGAAATTCATTAGGTATCTTAAGGGAGCGGGTGGTGACACCCTGAAGAAATGCTTTCAATGCGCAACCTGCTCGGTAGTATGCCCCTTGTCCGGAGATGATAAACCTTTTCCGCGTAAGGAAATGATCTGGGCGCAATGGGGTCTGAAGGATAAGCTGGTTGCCGACCCTGATATTTTTCTCTGCCATCAGTGTGGAGATTGTACGGCTTACTGCCCGCGTGGTGCTAAACCGGGTGATGTACTCGGCGCTATTCGGGCCTACGCCTATACCGAGTATGGCTTTCCAGCCGGCCTGGCGCGTCTCGCCACAGCAGCCAAAAATCTACCGCTTCTGATCGGTATTCCGGCGGCCATCATCCTGATAATGTGGTACATATCAGGCGGTATGCATCTGCCCACCGGTGAGATAGATTTTGGTCATTTTTTTGGTCACTGGGACTTTAAATACCTGACTAAGACCACTATGTTTATTGATCTTATCATGCTGCCTGCCGCGGGTCTGGCGGTATTTTCAGCCTATAAGGGCGTAACCTCCATGTGGAAAAAAATGTGTGAGGGGGCTAATGCCAGTCCTGAGTGGCGGCCGTCCTGCGGTAAGTTTATGAATGATTTTTTATGGCCTTCCGTCAAGGAAATTCTTTCTCATGATCGTTTTAATGAGTGTGGAGTTAATAAAGACCGAGCCCGGGGGCATAAACCCCTTATGTATGCCTTTATCGGCCTGCTGATTGTGACTACATATGGCTTTATCTCTAAGGACTTCATCGGTATTTTTGTTCCTTCTCTGCATGGCCCTCTGCATCTTTATGATCCCTTTAAGATTCTGGCCAATATCAGTGCCATCGCCTTGATTTATGGTATCTTTATTCTCTGGGGTAATCGCTCCAATGAGGAGAGCGAAAGTGGTAAGCAGGGAACCTTTTATGACTGGTTCCTGATTTATGAAATTGCCGCTGTGGGGGTAACCGGTATTCTTGCAGAGTTAACCCGGCTGGCGGGACTGCCCTTCCTGGCTTATCTCTTTTATTTCTGCCATCTCGTCTCCGTCATGATGCTTTTTCTCTATATGCCTTATACCAAATTTGCCCATATGGTATATAGAACCTTTGCCATGGCCTTTGAGCGTTATCGTGACAGTGGTTTTGCCAACAGTGTGAAGGCCGACTGAAAAACAGGATTATTGTAAAAAAACTATTGCAGTATCATCTCTCTTGGGTTATGTTCCCGTGTTGTGCTGGCGTAGCTCAATTGGTAGAGCAACGGTCTTGTAAACCGTAGGTTGCGGGTTCGAGTCCCATCGCCAGCTCCACTTATTTTGTTTGTTAACTAAATTATATTCAGTTGTTGGATGATTTTTGGATTGATTGGAGGGGTTCCCGAGCGGTCAAAGGGAACAGACTGTAAATCTGTCGGCGGCGCCTTCGGAGGTTCGAATCCTCCCCCCTCCACCAATTTTTATTCGAAGGTTTTCCTGTAGGCGGGAATAGCTCAATTGGTAGAGCATCAGCCTTCCAAGCTGAGGGTCGCGAGTTCGAGTCTCGTTTCCCGCTCCATTTTAAATAGTTATTAAATAGTTATTAAATAGTTATGCAGGCTTTTATTTATTGGCCGGCAATTTTTAGGAAGAACAGGCCGATATTTAATGCCCACGTAGCTCAGCAGGTAGAGCACTTCCTTGGTAAGGAAGAGGTCACCGGTTCAAGTCCGGTCGTGGGCTCCACTATCAGGCTGAATATTACTTAAGTCGGAACAGCTGGCGGCATTCAGATTCTTCGGTATGTTGATGAGTTGAGTTGTAAGGGCGGATGTATCTGATTTAGTTTGAATTATAAATTTGTCACTAAAGAAAATTATTAACTATTCGACCAGGGCGGATAAACTGCTGTAAGCTGTAATTGTTCGGAAAAGTGCGGTATCTGGATTGGCTGTCTCTGAATAGTTACGAAACTTAATTGGTGTGGAGGGGTAATATGGCTAAGGAAAAATACGAGAGAACAAAACCGCATGTAAATATTGGAACCATCGGTCACATTGACCATGGTAAGACGACCTTGACATCCGCCATTACCCGGGTTTTAGCGACTAAGGGTTATGCCAAAAGTACGGATTTCGCGGATATTGATAAGGCCCCCGAGGAGAAGGAACGCGGGATTACCATTGCCACGGCCCACGTCGAATATGAGACGGACAAACGTCATTATGCCCATGTGGATTGTCCCGGCCATGCTGATTACATCAAAAATATGATTACCGGCGCCGCCCAGATGGATGGCGCTATCCTGGTGGTTGGCGCCGATGACGGCCCCATGCCCCAGACCCGTGAGCATATCCTCCTGGCCCGTCAGG
>DRPV01000094.1 GCA_011330685.1 Desulfobacterales bacterium | reverse complement strand
GTAATAGGCCTCGTCAGGCACCAGATCAAGGGGCGTAATTATTAGATAAAGCAGCCGCCAGACGGTAACCGCGAGCAGCAGAAGCAGAAAGGCCCGCCGCCATTGGCGGTCACGCGCTTCGCTGTTATTTACTTGGACTTTTTTCATTATTTCATTATTTCATTATTTCATCATTTTTTGGCAATCAGGAAACATCCTTTCTAAACGATCAACGGCAGCAGCGCCGGACAGGCCTCAATCTCCACTGCCGCCTCCCCGGCCGCCTCCCCGTCTAACTGTAATCGTCCGCGGCCGCTGACAGTAAGACCGGCAGTAGTTAATATCCGCCCCGGCGGCCGTGTTTGCCCTTTAAATAATGATAGAAGACAAAGCAGAAGAGAAAAACGCCCCATGAATGGCAGGATTACAACCTCAAACCGGGGGCTGAAGATGGAGGCGGCCGGGGCCAGACAAAAGGGGCCGCCGTACAGTCTGCTGTTGCAAACCACCACCTGCGACAGATGGTGGAAGATGGTGCCGTCCGCCAGGCGGCAGCAGATCTCCCGCACCGGCTGCCGCAGCCAGACCTTGAAGGCGCTGTAAAAATAGGCCCCCTTCCCCGTTATCTTCTTTAAACTCAGATTAACCCCTTCCACCGCCGCCGCGTCCATACCGGCTCCGGCCATGAGCAGAAAATAACGTTCACCGGCCCGTCCCAGGGTAGCCAGGCGGGGTTTACCCCTGACTGCCAGGGCGCATTGGGCGGCCAGCTCCTCAGGCAGGGCGCATTCCAGGGCAAGAACATTGGCTGTTCCCATGGGAATAACGGCCACGGGCCGGGGTTCCGGCATCATGCCATTAATAACCTCATTGATGGTGCCGTCACCACCGGCCACCACGAGACGCTCAAAGCCCGCCGTGTCTGCGGCCAGCTCCCCGGCATGCCCGGCGTATTCAGTGAGAAAGACCTCTACCTCAGCTCCCTGCCGCCGCATATATTCAGCGGCCCGTTCTATGATCCCGGCTTGATGAGAACCGGCCGCCGGATTGGCAATAAACTTAAGGCGCATGCCGCTGCTGAGCCGGCAATTTATAGCGATGCCCCTCAAAGAGTTCAAAGGCCGTCTGAAAATAGGCGGTGGCCAGATCAACTAACTCAGGAGCGGGCGGAGATGATTTCTGGCTGTAATCCTGCGGATTATAGTCATAAACATGCACGGTTTTATGGAGTCCCAGCACCACCAGTTTGTTATCCATGAGCAGCCCGACATCATGATCGTGATTCACCAGAATCGGCCGCGGCCGCTTTTGAATAACGGGATCGAGAACATTCTGACCATAAAAGGGAGCGGTGAAAGGCAGGCCCAGGAGCCCCATAACCGTGGGGGCAATATCAATCTGCCCGGTGGGTACCGTGACCCGGCCCGGCCGCAGATGACCGGGAGCCAGCATAAGCAGCGGAATCCGATAATGACGCATGGGAATCTGCTCGCTGCCGTAGACCCTGGCGTCATGATCGGCCACAATAATAAAGAGGGTGTTTTTCCCCCATGGAGTGGCCAGGGCCGCCTTTATAAAACGGCCGATGGCATAATCGGCATAACGCACTCCAGCCAGCCGGCCGCCGTTTTGGGGGGGAATATTGGCAATTCCGGCCGGGAACTGAAAAGGCTGGTGATTGGAGGTGGTCATTATTACCGACATAAATGGCTTACCCCGCGCCGCGGCCCGGTTATAATAATCCACCGCGTGCCGGAATATATCCTCATCACAAACCCCCCAGATGGTGCGCTGGGTGATATGTTTTATATCACGAATATCGCTGATGGCAAAACCGTTATTAGAAAAGAAGTGATTCATATTGTCAAACATGCCATGGCCGCCATAGAGAAAGCTTCTCTGATAGCCCTTGGCCCGCAGCACATCACCCCAGTTGGCAATATTGTCAGATCCAGGCCGCTTCATTATACCCTCGCTGGGAATGGGCGGCATGGAGCAGACAATGGCCCCCAGGCCCCGTACCGTCCGGGTGCCGCTGGCATAGGCATTAGTAAACAACAGGCCTTGTTTGGCGAGACGGTCAAAATTAGGGGTCAGACCACGTTTATCACCATAGGCTCCGACAAATTGAGCCCCAAATGACTCTTCCACCACGGCCACAATATTCAACTTGCCAAGCCCTTTGGCCGGGGCGGGGAAGGTACGGTTCAGATTCTCATTAAAGTCCTTTTCCGGCCGGCTGTCGGAGGTACACAACTGGCGGCGCATAATGTTAAAGGCCCGTTTATCGTCAATAGTTCGATAATATTGTTTAAAATTCAGTTCATTGGTATGCAGAGCCCGGAAAAAGCTGCTGATGCCGTTGGCGGTGATTTCGTTGGCCACCCGGTTTTTAAAAATAGCCAGGCTGTCAGTGGAAAAAAGGCTGAGACAGAAGACCGTCAGCAGGATATGCACCCCTAAGAAAAGCAGACGACGCTTAAAGGGCATGACAGGCAGACGGCGGCGAATGAGGCGGCGGTCGAAAACCACCTGAATAATAATCGTCAACAGGGCCGTGGCCAGCAAAAGCCAGAGGACATGATAGGTCTCCCAGATATTAACAAAGACTTCGTTGGGATAGATAAGATAATCCACGGCCACCAAATTGAAACGGGCGTTAAACTCGGCGAAGAAGAAAAATTCGGCAATGGATAAATAAATAAAGCCAAAGATAGCCGCCATGGAAAAAAAGCGGGCCGCTAAACGGCGCAAGATGGATTCGCCCGTCAAATT
>DRPV01000093.1 GCA_011330685.1 Desulfobacterales bacterium | reverse complement strand
TTTTCATCTTTTTGTCGCAGACGATCTATAAAGGGCTTGAAACCATATTTACCAAACCAGAAATGGAGGAGATTGTTTACCCCCTTGCTGGTGAGGGTGGCGCCGGTTATACCGTCCACCTCATGGAGGGCGGCGTCTCCCTTGACTCGAACCCCACCCTTAACCACCTTGAAATCCACCCGGCCCGCCTTATATATTTTTTTGCCGCGCCATCCGGCCTGCCAGACCGGGTTTTCAATCTCTGCTCCTAATCCCGGGGTCTCGCCATTTTCATAAAAGGTAATACCGATGACGGTGTTGAGATCAGCCCCCAGGGCGAGATAACCATACATGGTTGACCACAGTCCCTTGCCGCGGATGGGGAAGACTATGCGGCTCAGGCGACCATTCTTTTTAATGAGATAGATTAGAGAATATTTTTCCAGGCGCTGCAGACCGGCCTGGTCAATGGAACGGGGCAGGGCGCGGCTGAGTTTGGGGTCTATAGCGGCCGCTCGTTGATTGAAGGTTGTCGGGTTAATATCCCGGTTAGGTACAAAACGGCCCGTGGCAATTTCGATTATCCGGGGCTCCACCGCTGAAGCGAATAGTTTGTCCACTGCCATGCCTTTTTTATAGAGGCCTGCGGCCCGCAGGATATTTTTCTGCTGGTCAAGGCGGCTGTTTTTAATTTGCAGAGGCCGCAGGCCCACCGAGGCGGCGGCCACCAGAAAGGAGCAGACAAAGGCCAGAATGAGGGCCGTGTAAAAGGGCCTGATATTGGATTCTTTAACTGCCATATCGCAGCTTCCTTCTCTTGATATTGGCGGCTATGACAAAATAGTCAAAGAGGGGCGCGAAGACATTACCAAGTAAGATGGCCAGCATCACTCCCTCTGGAAAGGCGGGGTTAGCTACCCGGATGAGGATGGCCAAGGCTCCGATGAGGAGGCCGTAAATCCATTGGCCCGCCTGAGTATGGGGGGCGGAGACCGGGTCGGTGGCCATGAATACCAGACCAAAGGCAAAACCGCCTAAGACCAGATGCCAGTGGAAGGGCACGGTAAACATGGGATTTACCGCACTGCCCGTGAGTTGAAAGCCGACGGTCATGGCCGCGCCGCCGAGAAGCATGGCAAGCATTATCCGCCAGGAGGCCACTCCGGTGATGAGCAGGAAAGCGGCCCCTAACAGACAGGCCAGGGTAGAGGTCTCACCCATGGAACCGGGGATGACTCCCATGAAGGCCTGCAGCCAGGTTATATTGAGGGCCTGGACGGCGGCAGTGCCCTTTGCCGCCGCGGCCAGGGTGGTGAGGGGCGTGGCCCGGCTCAGGCCGTCCACCGCGGTCCATACCAGATCGCCGCTCATCTGGGCCGGATAGGCGAAGAAGACAAAGGCCCTGGCCGCCAGGGCCGGGTTCATGAAGTTGCGGCCCACCCCGCCAAAGACCTCCTTGGCGAAAACAACCCCGAAGCTGATACCCACCGCTACCTGCCACAGGGGAATTGCCGGCGGCAGAATGAGGGCGAAGAGGAGACTGGTAACCAGAAAGGCCTCGGACATCTCGTGGCCGCGAATGAGATTAAAGACACATTCCCAGATACCGCCCACCGTCAGGCTGACGAGATAGACCGGCAGAAAATAGAGGCCGCCGTGGATGATATTCGACCAGAAACTCTGGGGATCACAGCCTATGCCGATACCGGACATGAGCGCTCCACGCCAGCCCGGCGGAGTGGATATGCCCAGATTGAAAAGGGCGCTGTTGGCCTGGTAGCCGGTATTCCAGAGGGCCATGAAGACGCAGGGCAGAAGCGCCGTTACCACCAGTACCATAATCCGCTTCAGATCCATGCCGTCCCGGATATGGGGGGCGGCACTGGTGCGTCTGTTACTGCCCATGACAAAGGAATCCGCCGCCTCGAAAAGGGGATACCAGCGCCGCAGGCGGCCGCCCTGCTGAAAATGAGGGGCGGCCTTATTTAATAAGTTGTTTAACCAGTCCATTTAATCAGCTTTATTCCTCGTCGTAAATTCGTAAGCGATCAATTAACCACACCCAACTTTATATAACCCCCATCGCTGTAAGCGTTTCAGGGGCGCCGCCCTGTGCACGTTCCAAGCCCGCGATTATACATCGGTATATCGCGGGGTTGGAACGTGTGCAGGGTGGTGTTCATGGAGCGCTTACGTAAATTCTGTTCAGCACCCGGCGCAGCATGGGGCCAAAATTGTTTTTGCCGGGGCAGACAAAGGAGCACAGGGCCAGATCCTCTTCAATTAATTCGAGACAGCCCAGCTCTTGAGCTTTTTCCGTATCCTCATTGGCCAGGGCCTTTAAGAGGGCGGTGGGGATAATATCAAGAGGCATCACCTGTTCATAGGTGCCCAGTGGAAAAATAGCCCGGCGGCCGCCCCAGGCGGCGGTGGACATGGCGAATTCGCGCCTTGGTAAAAAACCGGATAAAAAGAGACCGCGGCAGGAATAACGATTTACTCCCGGTCTCAACCAATTGAGCAGCCCGCGTCCGGCATCGTCTCGCAGGGCGCATACCTGAAGGTGATAACGGCCTAAATAGGCCTCTTTACCCATGGCCGCGTAACCGTTAAGCAGCGAGCCTGACACGACCCTGGCGGTATGGCTGAATTCGTTTTGGCTTAATTCGGCTATATTCGCTCCCAGCCGGGTTCTGATGAGACGGGGCTGCCGGGCTGCCGGCCCGGCTATGGCGATTATTCGTTCATTCTGAAGACGGCCGTTCCGGCCGAGATGACCCAGGGCGATAACGTCCTGATAGCCTATATGCCAGATTGTTTTATCTTTACCGACTGGATCTATAAAATGTATATGGGTAGAGGGCAGACCAGCGGGATGGGGGCCATGAAATTCATGCACCTTGATATTGGTCAGGGAGGTGAGGTAATCAGCCGCTGCTGTTCTCAGGCAGAGATGAATTGCCGGGGCCAGAGGCTGGAGCAGTTTAAGGCCTCGCTTGAAATTTTCCTGTTGTTGATTGATAATCAGCGCCGGATCAGGAGCCAAAGGCAGGGTGTCGATGGCGGTGACAAATATGGAATGAGGCTTGGAGCCGGGAGACGGCACACGGCCATAC
This sequence comes from Desulfobacterales bacterium, assembly GCA_011330685.1. Taxonomy (GTDB): domain Bacteria; phylum Desulfobacterota; class Desulfobulbia; order Desulfobulbales; family VMSU01; genus JAADIV01. Next base: position 6,225 of record DRPV01000093.1, on the reverse strand, counting down.
GGTCTGCTCCTGAAGGCTGTCCACAGGCCGGAATCAAGCATGAGAGCGCGGATGGCGGAGTCGTCATCCGTAGTTTGGGGAACCGTGAAGGAACGCGCTTCCTCCTTGCCGTTCAGTTGGATGACGATGGATTCAAAAAGGCGCTTGGGGCCGCGGTTAATTGCCGCTATTACTCCGCCGCCGGGGGCGGTGAAGTTAACTCCGGGGTTTTTCTTGTCCGTAAAAAGGAGCTGGCCGCCCTTTACCTCCTCGCCTTCACGCACTGCCAGAGTCGGTTTTAGGCCCGGATAATCGCGGCCCAGGAGGGCCAGGCTCGATACCGGCCGGGCCGGGCTGATTTCCTGAGCCGGTTTACCCTGGATGGGGATATTAAGGCCCCTTTTGAGCTTGAAGACCGTCATAATCAGCTGAAAAATCCCGGGCTCTGGTGATGGGTAAGATTCTTGGAGATAAAATAGCCCTCGCAGCCCGGCATATCCCGCAGCATCTTCAGGGAGTCCTTGACGCCCATGACCATAGTGGCCGTTGCCAGGGAGTCGGCCAGAGCGGTATCCGGGGCGGTAATGGTGCTGCTGGCCAACTCCGGCGGCGAATAACCGGTGGCGGGATTAATAATGTGATTACGGCTGAAATCGGGGCTGTAGGCCTGCATATAATCCCCGGAAGTGGCAATGGCCCGGTTGCTGGTTCGCAGTACCACTAAAGGCCGGCGGCGTTTTGGACGCGGATTCTCGATGCCGATGCGCCAGAGGGCGTTATCCGCCTTGCGGCCCTCTACCATGAGGTCGCCGCCCGCCTCGACATAGAGGCCCTCAAAGCCATGTCTTTTGAGAACAGTGATGCCCTCATCAACAATATAGCCCTTGGCGATTCCATCCAATGTTATGCCCATGCCGGGTTTCGCGAGGCTTATTTTATCTTTATTGGTAATAATCCGCCGGTAATCCACCAGTTTCAAAGCTTGTTTAATCTCCGCGGCCGGTGGTTGTGATTCTCCCCGGTGCCCCTGTTGTAAAAGGAGCAGGGGCAGCATGGTTACGTCAAAGGCCCCGCCCGAGCGGCGGCTGATTTTATGGGCCAGAGTCAGCACCCGCTTCAGGTCGGGGCTGGGGTTATGCAGAAGGCCGTCGCGGTTAAGAATGCCCACCTCGCTGGCCGGTTGATGACGGTTCAAAAGACTGGTTAAATGCTGCATACGGTCGATGGTGGCAGCCATGGCCGTGTTTAATGTATCCTGATTCGGGCCATAGAGGGTGAGGTTGAGAATGGTGCCCATCATGGGCTGGCTGCGGCGGCAGACCTCATAGCGGGCTCCAGCGCCGATAAGCCCCGTATACCAGCCAGCCCCGGCGGCCCCCGCTACTGCTACTATCTGCAGGAATTTACGTCTGTTAATTATGGAGCCTCCGGCTGTCTGGTCAGCCTCTGACTCTGTATGGCGCATATCTGTTACCTCCATGGTTCAAGGTCGTGTGATATATGATGATCTGGTAAAAAGTTCACATTTGGCAAATTTACCCATAGGTAACACCCTTGAAATTATTAGGGGCAGAATTAGACCTTTCGACTTTTTATGATAGCATCATATATTGTAGTGGATTAGAAAATTTATGCAAGATAATAGGAATAATTATGGTTTTCTCCCGGTCTAAGTCCTATTTCAGGTCTATACCGGCATCCAGGGCGGCATCAGCAGCATGTTCAGCGAAAATTTTGGCGAAGCCCGCGTTCTCTCCCAGTCCTTTGCTGATAGTAATTACGGTGTAACCCGCTGCCGTAAAGGTAGATTTCCAGGAATTCGGCTCATCACCGGCCATATCCTCTATAGTGTGGATGCCGGCTGCTATCATGAACGGTTTCAGCAGTACTTTTTGAATATTGGCCATTTGTAATTGGGCTGTCACTTCCCGCCGGGAGGGAAAGCCTTCCACGCAGCCGATAACGGTGAGGACATCGGGGTATAGCTGCCGCATCCGTTCCGCGAATTCAAGATAGCTGCCCCCCGAGGGAAAATAGTTATTGCCATGACCCATATAGACCAGGGCCGCCCCCTTTTGTTTTGCCAGGGCGGCATCAGCGCTCAGGCGCCGAGCCGCGGTCTCAATATCCAGGCTGTATGGATGGCGGGGGCCGAAACTGCCCAGGGCGGGGCGGCCAATTACCACCCGTTTAAAAGGTTTGTACTTTTCTTTGATGGTCTCAATACTGTCTAAAGCCTTGACATAATTTGTCAGATCGTGAAATTCCTCGCCCGCGTCAATAAGGGTCGGTTGTACCACTAAGGTATCATAACCAGCTTCATGCAGATCAGCCATGGCGGCCAGGGGGCCTCTAATATGCATTATCTCGGCCGGGATATTTTTATGCTGACTGACATAGACGGGATCAAGAGCCCGTTTCTGCCATATTTTACGAATAATATTGGAGGTAAATGAGATTCGCACCGGGGTGGCTGGGAAGTATTCCTGTATCTTCCGCTGAATTAAGAGGAGTGAATTTAATGCCGGTTCCACCGTGGTGCCGAACATGGCCATAAGCACGGCGTTTTTGGGCTGGTGATGGCTTTTGTTCCGTAATTCCATACTGATTTTCTTCCTTTTGTTTATGGTGAACCTCCCTGTCTTGATGTGCCCGAGAGGTGTTTGATGATGCCGGTTCAGCAGAGATATCAGAGAGATATGGTAACCATTCAGCTGCACTCCATCTTCGTCCGTTTTGCCCTCCTCACGTACAGGGCGTACAGACTCGGAGGTCAAAACGAACAAACCTGGAGCACATCTGAATGGTTACGGTTTCGAGTTTCGGGTAATTTGTTGCCTTTACTGAATAGTTACGAGATATGTTACCATAATTACTATAACCTGCCGTGAAATATCTGTTGGTAATCGGTTTATTAAGAATGACACACTTGTCGAATAGTTATGTTGAGTATAAAAATAGGGGTGAAAAAAGATTCTTCATGGACTTGACTTGAGAATTATTGGCAATTACTTTATAATGAATAGCGGGCCGATAAATTTTATTATTTTGTTGTTTTATCATTATATTTAAAGGAGGTTTTTTTTATGTTGGAAGTAAGTGAATTGGCAATTACTAAATTGAAGGAATATATTGCCCAAAACAATATTGATTCGGCGATTCGTGTTTCCCTGATGCAGGGCGGTTGATCCGGCCCCTCTTTGGGGTTGGCTCTGGATGAGCTGAAAGACGACGACGAAAGTTATGACCATTCTGATTTAACCTTTCTTGTGGCGCAGGAATTGATGCAGACCTGCGGTGCGATTAAGCTCGATTATCGGGATGCTGGTTACCAATCTGGATTTTCCATTACCTCAACTAATCCGATCAGCAGCGGCGGGGGCAGCAGTTGCGGCTCATGCGGCTCCGGTGGCTGCGGCTGATACGAAAACGCAGGACGATTTATTTAGCCCCTGTACCTGTTATGGTGCAGGGGCTTTTTTTTCGTAACTATTCAGCAGGGGCAATAACTTTCCCTAAACAGTTACTTTTTTTCTTATGCGTGAAGAGAGCTGCGGTGTGAATTATGCTGTCACTCTTTGCCAAAACCAGCCGGGGTAAATTAACTTAAGCTCCAGACTCCGGCAAGCTGGTAACCACATTTACCGCAGCGCCCCTCTCCCTCAGTCAGGTTATTTTGCCGTATATTAAAACCAAAGCGGCTGATCAGCTCAGTACCACATTGCGGGCAATAGGTATTCTCCCCGCCGTGGCCGGGTATATTCCCCTCATAGACATAGTGCAGACCTTCCCGCAGGCCGATTTCCCTGGCCTTACGCAGGGTTGATGCCGGAGTTGGTTCTCGATCCAGCATCTTGTAGGTGGGATAAAAGGCGGTAACATGCCAAGGAATAGTGGGAGAAACAGATTTAATAAAGCGGGCAATATCTCCTAACTCGTCGCTGGAATCATTCAGACCCGGAATAATAAGTGTGGTGACCTCTACCCAGACCCCAAGTTCATACATTAATTGGACATTATCAAGAACCGGCTGCAACCGGGCCCGGCAGATTTTTTTATAAAAATCGTCCGTAAATCCTTTGATGTCAATATTAATACCATCCAGCAGCGGTGCCATGTGGCGGGTGACTTCCGGAGTCATGTAACCGTTGCTGACCAGGACGTTTTTCAGCTGCCGTTCATGGGCAAGCCGCGAACAATCGGCGGCAAATTCATAAAAAATTGTCGGCTCCACATAGGTATAACAGACACTGGCGCATCCGGTTTGGACAGCCTGCTCAACAACGGCCTCGGCCGTGTATTCATTACCGGCGATCTCCCCCTGATGAAGATGAGGATATTGAGAGATATCGTAATTCTGGCAGTGCAGGCAACGAAAATTGCAGCCGACAGTGGAGATGGAGAAGGCGCTGCTGCCGGGTAAAAAATTAAACAGGGGCTTTTTTTCAATGGGATCAACATTTTCGGCCGCCAACCGGCCATAGACCAAGCTGTATAAAACTCCGGCTCTGTTTTCCCGTACTCCGCAAATGCCCCGTTTCCCTTCTTTTATGTGGCAATGATGATTGCATAGTTCACAGATCACCTCGTTTTCCGGGCCAATTTTTTTATAGAACTCAGCCTCTTTCATCTGTTTGCCCCCGTTACAGTTTTCTGATTAAAGCTCCTGTTATTTCTGTTTCTTGTAGAGTCCGATTAACTGGGCCTGGGCAATAATATGATTCTGCATGGCCTGGAGAAGGGTGCTTTTATCGGGTTGATTGAGATCCGGCAGCATGGTGTCCAAGGCGTAAAGCTTGAAATAATAGCGATGTTTACCGATGGGTGGACAGGGGCCGCCGTAACTGCCGCGCTTAAAATCGTTGATGCCCTGCCTTGTTGCCGCGGGTAAATTTGCCGCCTCTTCATTGATATCGCGAGTATCGGGGGGCAGGTTGTAGAGCAGCCAGTGAACCCAGGTCATTTTCGGGGCCGCTGGATCCGGCGCGTCCGGATCATCAACAATCAGGACAAGACTCTTTGTTCCCTCCGGTATACCGGAAAAGGTCAGGGGCGGGGAAATATCCTGGCCCTCGCAGGTAAAGGTGGATGGAATGGTCTGCTCAGCTTTAAAGGCCGGCGAAGTTATGGTAAGTGTCATGTTCCCTCCTTTTCCAAAAGAATATTGTCGGCAGAAAAAAAGCAGGAAGCCGGTAAGAAAGACGACTATACCCGCTTTGACGATATAAGATGTGTCTGTGTCCATGTCAAGGAACAATAAACTCAGTACCTTCTATATGCAAAGAGATTTTGTAACTTATTCAGTAAGGGTAATAAATTCCCCTAAACTCATAATCGTAACTGTTCAGAAAAGCGTAGACTCCGAGATGGGGCACAGCTGAATATTTACTACGTTTTTTTATTGGCATGGGGCGGGGGCGTATTGTAATATGCCCTTACGATTCAGATGGTGATAAATCCTTGGAGTGTGTCGTTGCGTTGGATAGGACAAGATTGTAACTTTACAAATACTGTAAGCGATCAATTAACCACACCCGACTTTATATTACCCCCCTAACTGTAAGCGTTTCAGGGGCGCCGCCCTGTGCACATTCATGGAGCGCTTACCAAATACTAAAGAGGGTGACGGAAAATGAGCCATAATCACAGTCATGCCCCGACGGATTTTGGTCGGGCCTTTGCCTTTGGTACCGTTTTGAACCTGCTCTTTATCCTAATTGAAGCAGGGTATGGTATTATGGCCGGTTCTCTATCCCTGGTGGCCGATGCCGGGCATAATATGACCGATGTCATGACTTTGCTCCTGGCCTGGGGGGCTTCGGCGGCGGCAAAACGTCCGGCCACGGCTCGTCATACTTACGGGTTTAAAAAGGCTACTATCCTGGCCTCGCTGCTCAGCGCTATACTGCTTTATCTCGCGGTTGGGGTGATTATCTGGGAGGCTGTTGCCCGGCTGCGGTCTCCAGTAGCGGTTAATGGCGGTATGGTTATGGCCATTGCCGGTCTGGGAGTGGTGATTAATACCGCGACGGCCCTGCTTTTTGTCTCCGGCCGCAATGACGATCTCAATATAAAGGGGGCCTTTCTGCACATGGCCGCCGATGCCGTGGTTTCACTTGGGGTGGTCGGGGCTGGATTCGCTATTCGGGCCACGGGCTGGAACTGGCTTGATCCTGGAGTTTCGTTGATTATAGCTGTAATTATAATAATAGCGGGCTGGGGATTGCTGAAGGAATCTCTCCATCT
>DRPV01000092.1 GCA_011330685.1 Desulfobacterales bacterium | reverse complement strand
GGTCTCCCGGCGGAGTTGGAGGTCGCAGTGGAGGATACCTATGGGGTTTATGGTTATATCGGTCATAATCTTTCTCCTATTACCTAAGATAAAAGCTGACAGCTATTCACTCCAAAAGTCAAGAAAAAATGTAACTGTCCAGCAGTACCCCATCTTTGTCCGTTTCGCCCTCCTCACGTACAGGGGGTACGCTTCGGAGGCCGAAACGAACGAACCTGGGGCACTGCTGAACAGTTACAGTATAGTGGTTTTTGTTACTTTTGGGCATCTATCTGAATGGTCAAGAGAAAATGTAACTGTCCGGCTTAAGATTAATTATTAAATAATTAAATTATTTACTTTTTTTCAATTAAAATTTGACATGAAGCTTAATAACTTTATACAATTTTTGTGACTATTCAGCCGGGTAAATAAACTGTCCTTAACGCCGCCGGTTAATTGTTTCTGAATATGACATACTCCGAACGTTTTGCCCATGGACTTTGGCGCATTCATGCTCCAGTGCCTCAGGCACAACGAAACATAAAAGTCATGGTGGCAAAGGCCAACACCCATGGCAGGTGACTTTCATATAAACTCTAAATCTCTCAATTGTGAGGTTGATATGACCGCTTTGGAACACCGTAGAAAAGACACGGTGAAGATTACTGGTGATGGCATCAAGGCTATATTCGAGCCCGCCTCGGTGGCTGTGGTGGGGGCCTCGCAACGGCCTGGCAGTGTGGGGCGGGCGGTGTTTAAGAATCTCCTTGAGGGTGATTTCTCCGGGGTGCTTTATCCGGTAAACGTTAAGGGCGGTTCGGTATGCGGGGTGGCGGCTTACCGGAATTTGGCCGAAATTCCGGGGCCGGTGGAATTAACAGTGATAATTGTCCCTGCCCCTCTCGTGGCGGGAGTAGCCCGGGAGGCCGGAGAAAAGGGCAGCAGGGGAATTATCGTTATCTCGGCTGGTTTCCGGGAGGTGGGTAAGAGCGGGAGAGCCATGGAAGAGGAGTTGACCGCGGTCTGCCGGGAGTATGGGATCAGTCTCGTGGGCCCCAACTGCCTTGGGGCGATTAATACCGATGCGGCTTTTGGTTTAAACGCCAGTTTCGCCCGCCGCCCGCCTTTAGCCGGCAATATCGGCTTTATCAGTCAGTCCGGCGCCCTTTGCACGGCGGTGCTGGATTACGCCGCCCGTAAGAATATCGGTTTTTCCAAGTTTATATCGGTGGGGAATAAGGCCGATATTGATGAACTGGCCCTCTTAAAATACCTCCATGATGATCCTCAGACCAGAGTGATTATGATGTATGTTGAAGATCTGCGGCACGGCTTTTCCTTTATTGAAGCGGTGCGGGAGATTACCGGCGGCAGCAGGCATACCCCTATTATTGCCGTTAAATCCGGCCGTACCGCTGCCGGGGCGGCGGCGGTGAGTTCTCATACCGGCTCTCTTGCTGGTTCCGAGGCTATTTACGATGCCATCTTTCATCAAAGCGGTATTTATCGGGCTCAGACCATCGGACATCTCTTTGATTACGCCATCGCCTTTGCCACTCAGCCCCTGCCGCGTTCGAACCGGGTGGCAATTATTACCAACGCCGGCGGCCCTGGGATAATCGCCACCGATATTACCATGAATGTCGGGCTCACTCTGGCTGAGTTTGCCCCTGAAACTGAGGAGGTTTTGGCCGCCGCTCTGCCATCCACCGCTAATATCCATAACCCGGTGGATGTTATCGGGGACGCCGGAGTTGACCGTTATAAGGCCGCCTTTGAAGCGGTGCTGCGGGATGAGAATGTGGACGGGGTCATTTTTATCCTCACCCCGCAGTCTATGACTGATATCTACGCGACAGCCCAGATTATTCCCGATCTGGCCAAGCGCAGCGGGAAGCCGGTGCTGACCTCTTTTATGGGTGAGATGGATGTCCGGGATGCCATTGATTTTTTAGAGCTGAATCATATGCCCCATTATCATTTTCCGGAGATGGCGGCCCGGGCCATGGGAGCCATGTATAAACACGCTCGCTGGATTAATCGTCAGCATTTAATTGAGTTAAAAATTTCCCCGGATCGACGGCTGGCCAGAGAGCTTATTGAGGCCGCTTTGGATTCAGGCAAGACCTATCTTGGTGAGGTGGAAGGCAATGAAATCCTGGCCGCTTACGGTTTTCCTGTCCTGCCTGCCCGCCTGGCCGCTACCCCGGAGGAGGCCGCGGCGGCGGTGCGGGAATTTGGCAGAACCGTATTTAAAATTGTCTCACCGCAGGTGGTGCATAAATCTGACCTGGGCGGGGTGCGGATTGGTATTGAAACCGAGGAAGAGGCCAGGGCCGCCTTTACGGATATTGTCAATACAGTGCGCGAAAATGCCCCGCAGGCTGAGATAGAAGGGGTGTATGTCCAGAAGATGGCCCCCAAAGGGGTGGAGGTGATTCTGGGGATCAACCGCTACAAGACCTTCGGGCCGCTCCTGATGTTCGGGCTGGGCGGGATATTCGTGGAGATATTTAATGATGTTACTTTTCGCCTGGCCCCCATTCGTCATAACGCCGCTCGGGCCATGATTCGTTCCACCAAGGCCTACCCCATGCTGAACGGAGCCAGGGGCGAAGAGCCCTGCGACACCAATGAGCTGGAATTCTGCCTGACTCTGCTTTCTGCCCTTGCCGTTGATAATCCGGAGATTGCCGAGCTTGATATTAACCCCTTGATTGTTCATCCAGATGGCCAGGGATGTTCGGTGGCTGACTGCCGTATCCTGCTGGATTTGGAGCGCATGAAATAGAAGATGTAAACCGGTTGCCGCAATCCCAGTGGCGGCCAATAAAAAACAGGAGATTGATATGGATAATTCCCGACTTGGGATTGATTTGCTGGTACCATTATTTTGTCAGGGCGCCAAGGAAACTCTGGAACAATGTACCGGCCGGGAGGTTAATTATTCCAACACAGCTTTAAGTATTCCCAAAATCAGTATACGCCCGGATCTGGGCGGCTTTGTAGAACTTTTTGGCGATTATAACGGGTTGGCAGTGATGAATTTTTCCAGCGATGTCGCTCTGGCTATTTATACGGACTATATGATCACCATGGGTATTCCCGCCGCGGATTTGGTCAAAAATGCCACTTCCGTGGAGGTTGCCGATACCATTGGTGAGCTGATTAATCAGGTTATGGGCAAGACCCAGCAGCTCATTGAAATCGAATATGATCTAAGCGCCCAGCGCGGCCAGCCCAAGGCCCTTAATCTTAATCACGCCATCAGTCTGACCCCGGAACTGGCCCAGGGAACTCTGGATATGGCTAACGCCCTGCTGGATAACCGGCGTGTTGTCTTTCAGATGGATCAGATGCGTTTCTATATGGAATTGGCCATGGAGAGAATGAGTTTTGTCAGTTTAGAGCCCGACTGACCATATTATGCCGCTCAAAACCACGCCTGTGGTATTAAGGAAATGTGTTCCGATACGCAAAGGAAAATTGAGAAACTGGGCGCCAGAGTTCAGGCCCTGAGTGCCAAAAATATTCGGCTATCGGAGATCTGTGAGGATTATCTGCTCCTTGCCGCCATCTCCGAGCTGGTAAATACCCATAATGGTAATCTCGCCGATCTCCTTGGCGGAGTTATGGAGAGAATATGCCTGCTCCAGGGTATTCCTTTTTGCGCCTATTGCGTAAAAGCTGGTGATATATTGCTCTTCAAGGAATATTATTTTTCTCTTTCCGATGCGCCTCTGAGTGTCAGACATATCAGCCTTCCCAGTGATTTTTCAACTAAACATACTGTTCATTGCTGCGTTGGTGAAAAACTCAATTCCTCCTGCCGGCCCTTTAAATTCGGCGATTTTGAATTTACTCCCAGGGCTGTCATGCTCATTGCCTGCCACAGCAGTTTAAATCCCGCCTATCTATTTTTTGCCGGTAACACCAACACCCCTGAAGCCTATTTACGTAAAAAATCCTCTCTGTTGGAGCGGATCTCCGAGATAATCTGTACCCGGATTGATAATATGCTCCTTGCGGACAGTTTAGGGGAGCTGAACAGGAAACTCGACCAGAAAGTGGTTAAACGCACCAGACAGTTAGCCAAGGTCAATGAAGAGTTAAGACGGGAAATTTTAGATCGGCGCCAGGCCCAGCGGGAGTTAAATGAGGAACGGGAACTTTTGATGGTAACCATGGCCAGCATTGGTGATGGGGTGATCAGTACTGATACCGAAGGCCGGGTTGTCTTGATGAATAAGGTGGCCGAGGAGCTTACCGGCTGGTCGATGAAGGAGGCCGGTTCGCGTCCTCTGACGGAGATATTCCGGATTATTAACGAACAAAGCCGCCAAGCCTGTGAGAATCCGGTGGCTCAGGTTATGAAACTTGGAGAGGTCGTGGGGATGGATAGTAATACCATTCTCCTGTCTAAGGACGGCCGGGAGATTTTGATCGGTGACAGCGGTGCTCCCATCAGGGATGCCGGCGGCCGGATTATCGGGGTGGTCTTGGTCTTTCGGGATATTACCGAGTCCCGGCGGTTGGAGTCAGAGATGTTTAAGGCCCGGAAGCTGGAGTCGGTGGGGGTGCTGGCCGGTGGTATCGCCCATGATTTTAATAATCTTCTGGCTGGTATTATGGGTAATATCAGCCTGGCTATGCTGCGTAGTAAAAAGGAAGACGATATATATTCTCTGCTCGCTGAGGCGGAAAAGGCGTCGCATAGAGCCAGAGATCTGACTCAGCAGTTATTAACCTTTGCCAGAGGCGGCGAACCGGTGAAGAAATTATCTTCCATTGCCGATATTATTCGAGATTCGTCTGCCTTTGTTCTGCGGGGCAGCAATGTGGGGATTGAATATGCCATCGCTCCTGACCTTCTGCCTCTGGAAATTGATCCCGGCCAGATCAGCCAGGTTATCAGGAACCTTATTATTAATGCCGTGCATGCCATGCCCGCCGGCGGTCTGATTAAAATTAAGGCGGAAAATTATTATATAACCTCTGACGCGGCTGAAAATCTGCCGCCCGGGGCCTATGTCAGTTTACGGGTGGCGGATAACGGCATCGGGATTAAACCGGAGCTGCTTGAGAGGATATTTGATCCATATTTCAGCACCAAACAGATCGGCAGCGGTCTGGGCCTGGCAATTACCCACTCTATTATTCGTAAACATCACGGTGAGATACGGGTCGAGTCGTGGCTGGGAAAGGGTACTGAATTCATCATCCTTCTGCCCGCTATTGAGCGTGTTAAGCTGCAAGCGCCGGAGCAAGAGGCTGCCACTCCTGAACCGCACAGGGGCAAGGGGCGGATTTTGATTATGGATGATGAGGAGATGCTTAGAACTATGTTGTTTGTGATGCTTGTCCGCTGCGGATATGAGGTTATACAGGCTGTTAACGGTGAGGAGGTGGTACAAAAATACCGCGAGGCAGCGGCAGAGGGTAAACCAATTGATCTGGTGATTATGGATCTCACTATTCCCGGCGGCATGGGCGGCCGGGAGGCGGTTCATAAACTGCGCCTCTTTGACCCGCATGTCAAGGCCCTGGTGGCCAGCGGCTATTCCAATGATCCGGTAATGGCCGATTATGCCGCACACGGTTTCAGCGGTGCCATTGCCAAGCCGTTTAAATTCCAGGAACTTTGTGAGCAGGTAGGAAAGATTCTGGGCTGACTCAGTAAAGATTTATACAGTTTTTTAGTAAGCGCCCCTGAAACGCTTACTCCTATGGGGTTAAATGAGGTTGGGTGTAGTTAATTGATTGCGTACGTTTTTTAGCCGGCCGCTGCTTTTATGCCGATACAATTTGCGATTTAATTTCAATTGTTGTATAGTTCCCTGTTCTCACAGTTTTTGCATGTACCAATTCCCTGCTACGTATAGATAATTGCCGCTTTAACCGTTATTCGTTCTCCAAAAAACGGAAAACGATGCTCTTTACTCTTCTTCAGGTATTTGTCTGTGCGCTTTCTATTGGTGTTCTTTTCTCGCTGACTCTTTATCGACTTTAGTCCAGTCGTTGACATTAACCAACTCCATCGCGGAGTTACAAAAGGAATTTATGGATTTTAAAACCTTTAATTTTCACTCTTCAATTACCGCTGGTATTGAAGCAGCAGGCTATCAAACACCCACCCCAATTCAGCGAAAGGCAATTCCGGCGGTGCTGAAGGGGCAGGATATCATGGGGCTGGCCCAAACAGGCACCGGCAAGACTGCGGCCTTTGTGCTGCCCATTTTAGAACGGCTGATCGACGGTGGACGGGGCTTTGTCCGAGCCTTGATTGTTGCTCCTACCCGTGAACTGGCCGAGCAGATTAACGATAATATCTGCACCCTTGGTAAAAAAACCGGCATTCGCAGTATTTCGATCTATGGTGGGGTGAATATCAACGCCCAGATTGCCAAGCTGGCGCGGGGGGTTGAGGTTATCGTTGCCTGCCCCGGACGGCTCCTTGATCATCTCAAACAGCAGACAGTCTCGCTTTCCCGGCTTGAGGTGCTGGTTCTTGATGAGGCGGATCATATGTTTGATATGGGCTTTTTCCCCGACATCAAGCGGATTATGCAGCAGCTTCCAGCTCGTCGGCAGAATCTTCTTTTTTCGGCTACTATGCCGAGGGAGATTCTTCACCTTGCCAGGGAGGTACTGCATCAGCCGGTTACTATTCAGATCGGCATTACGGCCCCGGCCGATACCGTTACCCATGCCATTTACCCGGTGGCGCATCATCTAAAAACCAGGCTTCTGCTTGAACTCCTAAAGAGCACCAATACTGAATCGGTATTGATCTTTACCCGTACTAAACATCGGGCCAAGCGTATTGGTGAACAACTATCCAAAAAGGGGTTTAAAGCCGCCTCGATTCAAGGCAATTTGTCGCAGAACCGGCGGCGTGAGGCCCTGAATGGTTTTCGTGACGGAACTTATCAAATCCTGGTCGCAACTGATATTGCCGCCCGGGGAATTGATGTCTCGGGAGTTTCGCATGTGATTAACTACGATATTCCCAACACCCCGGATGCCTATATCCACCGGATCGGCAGAACCGGTCGGGCGGCCAGTACCGGTGAGGCCTTTACTTTGGTCACGGATGACGATATTACTATGGTTCGAGGAATTGAGCGGGTTCTTGGTGCCAGGATTAAAAGCAAGGTTATTGATGATTTTGATTACGATATACCGGCGCCGAAAAATAATCAGGAGTTCGCCCGGCCGCCCCGCAAACCGGTTCCCCGTTATAAATCACTCCATAGACAAAAAAAGACAGGGCCAAAACCATCCAGATCAGCCTCGTCGGCCGAGACTAAACAAACAAGACCAGCAAGACCACAACAGCGGCCCGCCGGCAGTAAATCGGCCAAACCCCGGCACGGTGGCGGTTCCTTCCGCCCCAGACGTTCCAGATAGATCTTTCCTTCCCCTCTGGTTGCGCCGCCCATAAACGGTGCCCCGCTGGAATTCCAGGAAGTGGGGTTCCAGCGGCATATCTGCAAAAACAAGGAGAGGGAGGGAACTACCTTCCGAGGTGTAAGCGTTTCAGGGACATCCTGATGTGCGCGTTCGAGTTCCCCAATAATACTATAGTAGATTGGGGGTGTCTCAAGCGCGTGCAGCAGGGTGTTTGTTCATGGGGCGCTTACACGGCTCATCTTTTGTAAAATATCCTTAATCTTATTTAATTCCTGACCGTATTTCGTCCAGTCAGCCTGCTTCAGGTAACCCAGAGCCTTGTTATAATGTTTCAGCGCCTTCTCTGCCATGCCGGTCAGCGACCCTGTCGGCGCCCCGCTAAGGGCCTTTTGTACTTGAGCGGTGGGGACGGATGCCACCGAAAAGACGGCTCGCAGGGCGTCGTCGAGATTATCACGCATTTGCAGTTTATCTCCAAGCGCCACAATGACCCGCTTTAATTCCGGCATCTTGCTTTGCTCCGATTGGAGATAAACCGGCTCCACATACAGAAAGGAATGGTCAATTGGAATAACCAGCAGATTGCCGCGGATAACGCTGGAACCCATCTGCCCCCAAAGGGTTAACTTGGAAGATATCTCGGGCTTTTGGTTTATCCGGGCGTCAATCTGTAATGGGCCGTAAATCAACTTCTCCTTGGAGAGCCGGTATTCCAGTAACTGGCCATAGTTCTTACCGTCACAGCGGGCGCACAGCCAGGCCACCATATTGTTCTTCTTTGATGGTGTAAAGGGCAGCATCAAAATAAATTCTTCCGACTTGGTGTCCGGCAGCCTCATAATAATATAATAAGGTAACATTGTCTGCTCGCTCTTATTGTAGACCTCGGCCGGTAAACTCCATAAATCTTCCTGATTATAGAAGACCTGGGGACTTGTCATGTGAAATGTATTGTACATTTCTCCCTGAATGCGGAAGAGATCCATGGGGTAACGTATATGATTCCTCAGGTCGGTGGGCATCTCGCTTATGGGTTTAAAGAGGGTGGGGAATATTTTTTCATAGGTCTGAATTATCGGATCTGACGGATCAACTATATAATATGAAACATCTCCGTTATAGGCATCAATGACCACCTTGACGGAATTGCGAATATAATTTAGCCCTCTATTGCCTTGAGACTGAGTAAGAGGCTGGGAGTAGGGGAACATGTTAGAGGTGGTATAGGCGTCATGAATCCAGTAGAGCCGGCCATCTTTACCCACTACAAGATAGGGGTCAGAATCATACTGTAGAAAGGGGGCTATTGTCCGGTCTCGATCCGTAATGAGGCGATGGAACATGATACGGCTCTTATTGGTGACGTAATGGGTCAGCAGGATATTTATATCTGAGAAATTAGTGGCATAAACCAGCTGACGAAAAAGGCTGGAAAGCTGCACGCCGCCTCTGCCCCGGTAAGAGGTATAGACATTTTTGTTGCCCTTAGGGTAATCGAACTCTTTGGTTTTGGTGTTGACAATGGCGTATTGGTTGGTTTGTTCACCATAGTAGATTTCCGGACGTTTAATTGCCAAGACCTTTGAACTGGGCGGGATGTTCTGGACAATCAAATCCGGCATGCCGTCCTTGGTAATTTTGTTTACCGGGCTCATGACCAGTCCGTAACCGTGGGTGTATTTCAGGTGTATGTTAATCCAGGTGCGGGCGCGGGCAGGGAGCCGTGAAGGAGGCAATTCCCGGGCCGCAAGGGCGACCTCTGTGTATTTATTCTTGAAATGATAGCGGTCAATGTCCACATTTTTGAAATTATAATAAAGTCTGATTTCCTGTAATTGCCTGTAAGTCTCAATCAACGGCCTGGTATCCCAGAGCCTGACATTATGGATGGTCGCCTGATTCTCTTTTATATTTTTGTAGGTTGTGTTTTGACGTACCGGGAAAGATTTTTCTTTGATTTTATTCAGACCAAAGGCCAGACGGGTAAATTTTATGTTATGGCGGATATAAGGGGTTTCCTTACTTAATTCCGTAGGCTTAACTACATATTGCTCAATTATACTTGGATATAGCCAGGCGAAACCCACGAGAACCACAAAGTAAGCCGCGATGGAATAGAGCAGTAAATTCCATTTTTTGATGATGGGCATCATGAAAGAGATAATTGCCACCAGCAGGGCCAGGATTAATACCGCCCAGTAAGCGGGAATCCGCGCGTGGACATCAGCATAAGAGGCCCCGTATGCCACCCCTGAGCCCGAGTACATCAAGCCGTAGAGCTTCAGCCTGAAAATCAGGGCGATTCCAAGAAAAAACAGGCCGCCGAGAACCGCGAGATGAGAGCGTACTTCTTGGTTGATGTAAAAGCGGTTTTCCTGGACACCAACGGCCTGATCCATAAAATAGGAGGCTGCAACCGCTAATAAAACAATAACCACAGACAATAAATACCACTGCTGAATAAAATCATAGAGTGGCAGTTGAAAGACATAGAATCCCACATCTTTGGCAAAAATCGGGTCGATTACCCCAAATTTACTGGCATGCAGGAATTGTAAGAAGATTTCCCATGAGCTGGAGGCGTTGGAGCCCATGATGAATGAAAAAAACAGGATAATTGCGGCCCATGAATATTTGGCGTATTTTTTACTGAAAATGACATCAAAAACTGTTATGGGCTGTTCTGGTGAGAGTGTTTTCAAGGAGCGGGTGCGGCCGCCTCTTTTCCTTGAAATGGCAATATTCACCCAGGCGAAGATTCCAAACAGGAAGAAAAAAACAAAAAAGGACAGGAACTTTGTGGTGAGAGTTGTCTCGAATACTGCACCGAAGCCGACATTTTTAAACCACAGCCAGTCGCCGTAATATCCGGCGAAGGGTGAGAAAACCATCAGCGATACTATAACAAGAAAGGTAAACGCGATAAGTACTGATTTTAAACTCATGACAGATCCCCTTCTTGCTTTCAATTTGTTATACCAATGTAATTACTGATAGAACAAAAAAACAAAAAATATTAAAATGGGACTCTATCACAAACATGATGGCCCCGCAAGGCCCCCTGATTTTCCCTGAAACGCATGAAATCATGGACGTCCCCTGTTCCCTATGCTCTTACCCGGAACTGGCCTCGTTTATCCGCCGTTACGGAGAGTCATACCCCGGCGATGCGCAACAGCTTTTCAGGAGAATGGTTTTCAACATTCTCATCGGCAATACTGATGATCATGCTCGGAATCATGCCTTTTTCTGGAATGGCAAACACTACCAACTTACACCAGCCTACGACATATGCCCGCTGCTACGAGCTGGTCACTCTGCCGGCCAGGCAATGATTGTGGGCAATAAAGGCCGGGAAAGCACTATGCATAATGCGTTAAGTCAAGCAGAACAATTTAGCTTAACACCTGCGGAAGCAAAAAACATCCAAGAAGGAATCACAGAGGTAATCGAAAAGAGATGGAATGATGCCGCTGATATTGCCGGCTTATCCAACCATGAGTCAAAGATATTGAGGCAGACAACAATCCTGAGCCCCGCCTGCTTTTACACGTAAACCAGACCTCGTCAACCTGTTAGGGGCGTCATAATTCGCCTGTCCCCTCTTTCTTTTGCAAACATGATGGCCCCGCAAGGTTTTCTGGTTTTCTGACGCTGTTCGTCACTTTATGTGACAATTTTTGTCACTCTTCTTCATATATCAGCAATAAAATTTAAACAACAGAGATATTACCAATAACTATCTTTGCACTTAACCCTTGATTTTAGCTGCCTTTATTTCCCGCAAAAGCATATAAAATAATTTTTGGCACGGGTCTTGGATTAAGTACCGGGTATGTCACAGAGGTTGAATAGCGCAACAAAAATTTTCTCCCATAATCAAAAAACCATAGGAGGTCGGCATGTTTAAAATGATAGGAAAGGCGAAAA
Source organism: Desulfobacterales bacterium (assembly GCA_011330685.1). Classification (GTDB taxonomy): domain Bacteria; phylum Desulfobacterota; class Desulfobulbia; order Desulfobulbales; family VMSU01; genus JAADIV01. Next base: position 6,805 of record DRPV01000092.1, on the reverse strand, counting down.
GCCAGAAAGGTTTTACCCTGGTTGAGTTGATGATTGTAGTGGCGATTATCGGAATTTTGGCAGCCATTGCCATCCCGCAGTTTGCCAAATATCGGGCTCGGGCGCAAAATACTGCGGCCTTGTCTGATTCAAGAAACTTAAGAACAGATCTGGAAGGATATAATGCTGAATGGCAGACATATCCTTTTCATTAAAGCTTTGTTCTTCTATGACTCATAAAGCGTAAATAATATTTCATATATATTCATATCACAGGTGATGACCATGAAAAAAAATAAGATTTGTCTTAAGATGTCATTAATAGCGGCGGGGATTTTTTTCTGTAGTACTATCGCATACGCTGCACCTCCTTACACTAGCGCTGGTGGCGCCGCATTAACTGTTGGCTCAACTACTGGTGGTGATCCTGCAGTGTTAACCTTTAATCCTTCTCCCGGAGTATCAATGGGAGTTTTTACATCATCAAGCGCTTATTCTCTCAATGCACTTAATACAAGTATAACCCCAGGGGACGCGAATGAATATCTCGTGGTTTCTACCAAGGCAGGATACTATCAAAAACAAATGGCTACAAACACGATTACCACTTTAACTGCAGCGGCGCAATCTACGACTGGATATACATATATGGGTGGTGGCAGCTGATTCACCTTAACATAAATTAACCTTACAGCCTCTTTCGCTTCTTGCGATAGGGGCTTGTTTTTGGCAAAAATAGAGGGTCAGGCTTGCATTATTGCACTATTAATGTTATGCGCTAAACATGGCACGTAAACCAATGATAAATGTACCAGGCGGTATCTATCAAGTTATGTCACGGGGTAGCGGCCGACGGTGGCCATGATATCTTTTGGTAGGCGCAAGACTAATGCAGATTTTTATTATTGGTTCAAGAGGGTATTGCCGGATTTGTGAGTATTCCGACTGAATTTGGCCACCCAAAAAACAAGTCTATCCAGCGAAGGATACCCCGATTATCTTCGTTGGCTATAGAGATGGTACAATAGTGCGAAAATGTGTTTTGATTTCATCCCAGGTTGTATCTGATAAGCTTATTGGCTCTGGCTCTATATCTGCGTCTGCAAAATAGACAAGACTTTTCACCACAGCATAACTGTTGTTTTGTGGGTACTTTTTTTAAAAAAAATGAGAAGTTGTTGAATTGAAAAATGATTGAGTACCGCATAGACATCATAAAAATCTTTTTTACAAAAAGAAAAAAAAGGGGGATAGGCGAATTATGCTTCCTTGAGCATAACGCGGTAAAAGCGGCGCCTTATCTGCGCCGGGCGGCTGCCCTGCCGGGGGCGTCGGGGTTTTTGAAATGATTGGCGGCCCGCTTCAGTTTATATGGTAATCAGACCAAGTTGGGCATTGTATTTCTTGCTAATCTTATAAAGAGTACCAACAATCCCAAGACTGCCGCCTATCTGAAAAAACGCCTGCTGACCCTGCAGAAAATAAATTATATTGAAGACAAGGTTAAAAAATTCAAAAAGACAAGGGGCCGTTTCCCTGAGAATATCAAAGAACTTGTTGCGGCAGGCCTTTTGCGGGACATACCCAAGGATCCATACGGTGGCAGATCCATCATTTTAACCAACGGCCGGGTTTACACCACCAGCAATATGATTGAGCAGAAGCAAGCTCAGAGGGTAAAATAATACCGATGCGTAATGGCTGGCATACGTACTAATTGCCTGATATTGCGGTGATACCGCTGACGCAATTTCTTTGCGAAAATTGATTACGCCCCATTTAGTTTGGCACATTTTGCACCTTGCACTTGCAAAATGCGCTAAAAATGCTATCCTTATCTCATGTTACTTGTCGACAGAACCATAGAAGATGTCTTGCGAAAATACGCCAGCCAGTATCCGGTGATAACCATCACCGGCCCGCGGCAAAGCGGCAAAACAACGTTATGCAAAAAGGTTTTTACCAATAAATCATATGTAAACCTTGAGGCTCCTGACACAAGACAGTTTGCCGTGGAAGATCCAAGAGGGTTTCTTGCCCAGTATACAGATGGAGCAATCCTGGATGAGATTCAAAGGGCCCCTGACCTTGTATCTTATCTACAGGAAATCGTGGACGATACCCCCCGGGACGGGCGCTATATCCTCACTGGGAGCCAGCAATTTGAGGTCAGCAATACCATTAATCAGTCATTGGCCGGCCGCACAGCCCTTGTTAAGCTCCTGCCGTTCAGCATGGAGGAAATCTCCAGTTCATATCTACTTCCTTCTATTGATAACTTACTGTACCATGGCTTTTTCCCAAGGCTGTGGGATAAGGGTCTCGACCCGACCCAGGCCTTAAGGGATTATTTTGAGACGTATATCGAAAGGGATCTCCGGCAGCTTATCTCAATCAAGGATCTGAATCTATTTCAGCGTTTTGTCAGGCTTTGCGCCGGCCGCATCGGGCAGTTACTTAATCTCAACAGCCTTGCCAACGACACCGGTGTGTCTCACACCACCGCCCGTAACTGGTTGTCTTTACTGGAAGCAAGTTATGTTGTATTTCTCCTGCAACCGTATCATCGAAATATTTCCAAGCGACTTGTTAAATCTCCTAAGCTCTATTTTTACGATATTGGCCTGGTGAGCTATTTGCTTGGTATTGAAAAGGAAAAACAAATTGCCAGGTATCCGCTTAGAGGCCAAATGTTTGAAAATATGGTGGTGATGGAAGTATTAAAATACAGGTTGCATCACGGCCATGGCAATAACCTGCATTTTTACCGCGACAGCAAGGGTAATGAAGTTGACTTGGTATTAACCAAAGGCATTGACCTGTTCCCCATTGAGATTAAATCGGGTATGACGATCACCAGAGATTATTTTAAAGGCTTAAAACATTTCTGCAAACTCTTTCCGGACAATATCCCGGATGGCGGCGGCCTGATTTATGCCGGTGAAAAAACACAGAAGAGAACCGAGGTGTCGGTGGTGCCGTTGGCAAAGATGAACAATCTGCTTGCAGGGAAATCAATATAGACAGCCATAGTCGATATGCGGGTGTTTATTAGTCCCTTGGCGGCTTTAGCCCGCGTAGCGCTTGGCCCGTGGTCAAAACCACCGTCTTTAAGACGTCTTCTCTTTCAGTCGGCGGTTAAGTCCGCCGAAAGTAGTTCAACCCACCAGCTTTCAGCTGGTGGTCGTTGAGTTTAATAATTTGGTAAGTGTAGACTCCGAGATGGGGTGCTACTCTGAATAGTTACCCTCGCGTTTACTCTGTAACAATCCAGTTCGGCGGTTTCATTCGGCCGCCGCTTATATCTCTCATCCTCAGGGTGCTGATGGTTTCAAATAACTCTCCCTGCAGAGTGGAAATCCACAGGTCAAAAACTACTTCATCTGGTTTGCCCGCGAGGGGAATTACCCTGACCTCGTAAATATTACCCGGCTCTGTCCGGTTGATTATTGTCCGGCTGGCAAAGCTCACCGGAAAGGGGATGAAACTGGCAAAGCGCTGGCCCCAGACGCAGGCGGCGTGAAAGGCGGCGTCGAGGGGGAAGGGTGATCCCGTAAGTTCTGTACCTTTTGAGGCTGGTAAATCCGGTGATTTTACTCTGGTAACCGCCCCCTGCCTGCTTAGCTGGATTTCGGCGCAGATATTTTGATAGGCCGGGCCAAAAGGCACAAGTTCCTGATAAAGTCTAAGGGCGTGAATGGTCAGCAGTGGTTCCTGAAGGGTAAGCGCGGGTGCCTTTAGAGAATGTGAATTTGTGTGATCGGTGGTGAAGGTAACCCGGCCGTGTTCCTTGAGTCGGGAGATTGTTTTGTTTCTGCTTCTGGTCAGTAATGTCGCGGTGAGCGAATTATCACCATGGGGCTTAATCTCAATGATGGCAGTGACTTCCGGCTCATCTGCGTCTAACTCAAGAACCTTGTCAAAGCGGGCGTTAAGCATCTTTCCGACATTGAATCCCGGTCTGGTTTTCTTGACTTCAGTGCTTAGAAGCAGCAGGGTTTCCACCCCCGGCAGGATTATTTTACCGGCGAAACAATGATCCCGGTACCAGGGCGGCACCATAATTCTGATCTCGCGGCGGATTGTGGCGCTTATCTGGGAAACTGCCGCCATAAGTCGCCTGTCTTGTCATCAATCTCCACTGGAACCCCGGAGGTGTTCACGGCGCAATGCCGGGTAAAACCGGTACAGACAATCTCCCCGTTCTGCTCATTGGTGATTATATAATCAAACTGCAATGTTACCCTTTTCAGGGTGGCGGGAGTGGTATGGATGAGCATCAGGTCATCATAAAAGAGCGGGGTGTAATAATTAACCTCAATCTTTATTACCGGGTAAATATAGCCGCTTTCCTCAATCTTTTTGTAGGGGTAATGGGCATCACGCATTAAAGAGGCCCGGCCGAATTCGAAATATTTCAGGTAATTGGCATGATAAACCACCTGGGAACGGTCGGTGTCCACATAGAGCGTCCGCAGCTCGCATTGGTGCCAGATCCGGCCGTGGGTCTTGTCCCGGACATAGGGCTTGCCCGGCTCTAAAAATTCAGGTCTAAAGGGTTTTGGTCTCAACTCTCCACTCCTGCTGATATCATATTAAAGGCCTCGGAACACAAGACAGCAGTTGGTGCCGCCAAAGCCGAATGAATTGGATAGAAAGAATTCATAATTCTGCTTTCTTGCCTCATTGGGAACCACATCTATATCCGCAAATGCCGGGTCTGAAATATGGTTGATGGTGGGCAGCACAAGTCCCTTCCCCATGGCCTCGATACTCAGGGCGGCCTCTATGGCGGCGGATGCCCCCAAGCTGTGGCCGATCTGTGATTTATTGGCGGTGATGGGGATGTCCGCAAGTCCTGGCCCGAATACCGCCCGCAGGCAGTCAATCTCCGTGCTGTCTCCCTTGGGGGTGGATGTGCCGTGGGCGTTGATGGAACCGATATTATTCGGCTCAATTTCCGCGTCATAAATCGCCTGGTTTATGGCGCGGGTCACGGTTTCGGGGTTCGGTCTGGTAAAATGCAGGGCGTCGGATGTCCAGCCGACTCCCATGACCTCGGCCCTGGCCGTGAGTCCGAGGGAGTGTACCATATCTGCCGCCGCCAGCACCATTACCCCGGCGCCTTCTGAGAGGATAAAGCCCTTGCGGTCAATGCTGAAGGGGCGTGAGGCCTGGGCCGGATCGGCAGCGGCCCGGTCATTGGGCTTAACCTTAAAGGTGGCCTGCATATTGGCAAAACCCTGGATAATCTCCGGCACGAGGCAGGTCTCAGCCCCGCCGGCCAGGACAAAGTCGCAGTCTCCGTCCCGAATCATCCTGGCCCCAAGCGCGATGGCGTGATTAGCCGAGGCACAGGCGCCCTGGGGGGAGAATATCGGCCCGGTAAATCCCAGCAGCATCCCCGCCTTGCCCGCCGGCAGATTGGCGCATAGATTCGGCAGGAGATAGGGGCTGACCTTCAGCGGCCCTTTGTTCACGTAATTATCCATGGCCACCCGGAAGGAGTCGGAGCCGTTTAAGGCGGAACCGATGAGGCAGGCCGTCCGGGGCCCGGTCTCATCGTTAATTTCCAGCCCGGCATTGGTCAGCGCCTCCCGGCAGACCCGCATGGTCAGGAATACATAAGCGGCGTTCCAGATGGACTCTTCCTTGCGGTTCACAAAATCAAAGTCCAGGGGATGCCAGTCCGGGATTTCTCCAACAATATTGCTTCTTGTCGTAACCTGGCATCGCGTTGTTTTTCGGAAACCCGCCCGCCCGGCCACGGCCCCCTGCCAGGTCTTGGCAAAGGTGTTGCCCAGTGGGGTGGCGGCTCCGTATCCGGCCACAAATACCCGTCTGTTTTTTGGCGTTCTCATGGTTCAGGTGTTCTCATTCGGTGTTGGGTGTTATGCCGGGAGCCAGATTTAATTTCCCCCGGATAGAGTCCTCTCTGCCCAGTTGTATTTGGGCTAAACCACACTATAAAAAGATGTTCGTTCTTCGAGGTCTAAGTGCTCCAGAGTTGTTTATGGAGCGCTTACATTAAACCCGCCGGAAGACGGCGCAGCAATTACAGCCGCCGAAACCAAAGGCGTTTTTCAGCACGAATTCCTGCGGCAGCCGGCGCTTACCTTCCGCTACGCAGTCCAGGATAATTTCTGGATCCGGTTTATAGTTAATGGTGGGCGGCAGTATATTATTCCGCATCCCATGTATGGCAAAAATTGATTCAATAACGCTTGAGGCCCCCATAGCGTGACCAATCATTGATTTATTGGCGCATACCGGGGGCGGCTTATTATTAAAGAGGGCCATTAAGGCATCATATTCCACCTTGTCGCCGACTCTGGTGGAAGCGGCATGGGCATTGACGGCATCAATATCTTTTACACTGATTCCGGCGTCCGCTACTGCGTCCGCCATACACTGTTTTACCGTCTCGAAATAGGGGGCCACAAAATGGTGGGCATCGGAGGTCATCCCCCAGCCGGCAAGCTCAATGGTGTAGGGTAGGCCATGGGCCTGGGCAAAATCCCTGCTGGCAAGAATTACGGCTCCCGCCCCCTCTGAGAGCACAAAACCACGTCTGTCTCGGGAGAATGGCCGGCTGGCGCTTGCCGGGGAGTCATCCTCATGCCCCTCTTTTGGGTTATAGGCCCCGTTCATGGTGGAAAACCCGGCCACAATAGGTTCCAGCAGGGCAAAATCAACCGCCCCGCATATCACCACATCCGCCCGGCCCAGGGCGAGGAATGCTGCCCCGATTACCATGGAGGTCAGGCCGGTGGCACAGGCCGTAATCGTGGAGGTTATCGGCCCCCTGGCCTTGGTCAGGATGGCG
>DRPV01000091.1 GCA_011330685.1 Desulfobacterales bacterium | reverse complement strand
CTGCCTGGGATGGCTTTTTTGAGACCAATACCACCGGTACCTCCTGTCTTGGCCCCTTATCTGGGTTGACCAAGCAGCAGGAGATGTATAAGGAAACCATTAAAACCCTTATTAGTGCCGAGTTGACGACAGTGGTACTCGTCTGCCGGGCTGAGGCGTCAAGTATGAAGGAGGCCGCCCGCACCAGCCTTGAACTTTCCCATCTGGGGATGAATAATCAGAAGCTGGTTGTGAGTGGGGTGTTTAAAGCGGCCTCCGACGATCCACTGGCTTTGGCCTGGGAGGAGCGGGCCGAGAGGGCTTTTGCCGCCATTCCTGATGCCCTGGACGGAATTGGCCGCGCCGTCGCGCCTCTCCTGCCCTTCGCGCCATTGGGGGTGGCAAGGCTGCGTCTGCTCTGGCAGGCAATGCTGGGCGGCACCATCTCAATTCCAGTCACACATGCCTTTGTCCAGGATTTACCACCCGACCGTCAGGAATTATTCGATGCTGTATCTGAGCAGGGTAAGGGGGTGATTATGGCCATGGGCAAGGGCGGAGTGGGTAAGACCACCATGGCTGCTGAACTGGCTCAGTTCCTGGCCGGCAGGGGCCATAAGGTGCTGCTGGCCACAACCGACCCCGCCGCTCATCTTGATTTTTCTTTAACCGATAACCGCGGCCTTTTAACCGTGGCCCGGATTGATCCTCGGGAGGAGACCAGAAAATATGCCGCCATGGTTATGAAGGAGGCGGGCCGGAATCTGGATGAGCAGGGGAAGAAATTACTGGCTGAAGATATGAGGTCGCCATGCACCGAGGAAATTGCCGTGTTTCAGGCCTTCGCGCGCCTTGTTGATCAGGGCGTGGATCACTTCCTTGTTCTGGATACTGCCCCCACCGGTCATACCCTTCTGCTTTTAGACGCGGCCAAGGCTTATCATCGGGAGGTGGAGCGTGCCGCTCAGAAGGTGCCGCCCGCGGTGGAGAAGCTTCTTCCCAGGATGCGTGACCCGGATTACACCAAAATTATCATTATAACCCTGCCGGAAACCACGCCTGTCCACGAGGCGGGGCAGCTGGAAAAGGATCTCCAGCGGGCTGGTATCTCCACTTACGCCTGGATTATCAATCAAAGTCTAGCGCCGCTCGTGGTCTCTGATCCGCTTCTGCAAACCAAGCAGCGTGAGGAAATCCCCCATATCCGTAAACTTATGACCGACAAGGCCGCCAGGGTTTATCTATCCGCCTGGGATGCCAGGTTGACTGGCGAGGACGGTCTGGGGTTGAAGACTGAGGAATAAAACCATGAGTATTGTCGATTATTCGTGGCGCAGGGCCTCAATAGGATCTAAGCGGGCGGCCTTTCTGGCCGGGAAATAGCCGAAAATTACTCCTACCCCGCCGGAAAACAAAAAGGCCAGCAATATAACTCGGAGGTCGAAGATAAAGGGCATTTTCAGGAAGTGGACACCCACGGCCGCGGCAGTTAATCCAAGAGCAATACCGATGAGCCCTCCGAAGCATGACAAAACCACCGCCTCCACCAGAAACTGCAGCATTACCTCTTTTTCCAGAGCCCCGATAGCAAGTCTGATGCCGATCTCCCTGGTTCGCTCCGTCACCGAAACCAGCATGATATTCATAATCCCTATACCGCCGACGAGGAGGCTTACTGCCGCTACCGCGCCCAGCAGGGCCGTCAGGACACGAGTGGTAGAGGTGACGGCACCCATAATCTCCTTCATGTCCCTAACCCGAAAGTCGTCATCCTGACCATGGCCGATATGGCGGCGTTGGCGCATCAGACGCGCAATGTCTTCTTTGATCTTTTTGGTGTTAACCCCGTTTCTCGCCGAGATAAAAATACCCGATACATCGTTATTGCCGGACAGCCGCCGTTGTAAAAGGCGGAGCGGCACAAGCACAAAATCATCCTGGTCACTGCCAAAGGTTGACTGCCCCTTGCTCCGCAGGGTGCCGATTACCTGGCAGGACAGTTTCTTTAAGCGGATTGAGGCCCCGAGAGGATCTTGGGCGCCGAAAAGCTCTTTTTTTACCGTGGCCCCGAGGATGCAGACCGCCTTTCCCGCCTGTTCCTCTCCGGGTGTGAACTGGCGGCCGGTTTTAATCTTCCACTCTCGTATTGTAAGATAGGAGTCTGTGCTGCCAATGACGGAGGTCGACCAGTTTTCGTTGCCGTAAATGGCCTGGCTGACGGTAGATGCGGTGGGAGCCACGGCCGCCAGTCCTGAAATTTCTCGTCTGATGGCATCGGCGTCCGCCGCCTTAAACATGGGGGACGGGGCGTGGGCACCGCCGGGATTGTGGCCGCCCTGACCGGGGCGGACAAAGAGCATATTGCTGCCGAGGCTGGATATCTCGCTGGTAATCTGGGCCGTGGCGCCGTTGCCCATAGTAACCAGAGTGATGACGGCGGCCACACCGATGACGATGCCGAGTACGGTGAGCGATGAGCGCAGCATATTACGGCGGATGGCGTGCATGGCGAGGAAAATCGTTTCCCACAACATCAGTTTGCTTCTCCCGTCGAATGGTCGGTGTCAACAAGACCGTCAAGAAAATTTATCCGGCGGCTGGCATAAACAGCCATATTCGCCTCATGGGTAACCATGACCACGGTAATGCCCCGTTCACGGTTGAAGGTGGTGAGCAGCTCCATAATTTCCTTGCTGCGCCGGGAATCTAAGTTGCCGGTGGGCTCGTCGGCTAATAATACCTTGGGATTGGTGATTATGGCGCGGGCGATGGCAACGCGTTGCTGCTGACCGCCGGATAGTTCGCCCGGAGTATGATGGCTCCATTCTCCGAGTCCCACAAGGCGCAGGGCCTCCATGGCCTGCTCCCGCCGCTGGTGAACCGGGGTGCCCCGGTAGATGAGCGGCAGCTCCACGTTCTCCAAGGCCGATGTCCTGTTCAACAGGTTAAAGCCCTGGAAGATAAATCCCAGGGCGTAACGCCGCAGCATGGCCCGTTGATTACGGGACATCGCGCCCACATCTAAGCCTTTGAACTGGAAGGTGCCGGTGGTTGGCGTATCGAGACAGCCGATGATATTCATGCAGGTGGATTTACCGGATCCGCTTGGCCCCATAACCGTCACGAATTCCCCCTCCTCAATCTGGAGATTAATTCCTCTTAAGGCGTGCATGGCTGCCCGACCGGAGCCGTACACCTTGCTGACATTACGCATGGCAATAATCGGCGGTTTATCATTAATTGGAGTTGTGATCATTTGCCGCTGCTCACGGTATCAACTATTAATTTCTGGCCTGGTTTTATTTTACCGGCGGTTACCTCGGTCATGGTGCCATCCGTCGCTCCGGTGGTGATGAGAATGGCGACCGGCTGTTGGCCGCGGAGAATCCAGACCCGCTGTTGGTTGTGGGCCGGAATTTTCTGACGCGGCCGGGATTTGACGCGCAGCCGGCGGCTGAACATTCTGCTGAAGATACCGCCCCGTCTGGATTTACCTATATCCCCTTTGGGGGGCGCGAAGCGCAGGGCGGCATTGGGAATTATGACCGCGTTTTTTACCTTTTTAACCGTGATGGTGGCGGTGGCGGTCATGCCGGGCCGTAACGACAGGTCGGTATTTTTAACATCCAGCACGGTCTCATAGCTGACCACACCGGCCACGGTTCTGGAATCGTAACGCACCTGGGTGATACGGGCCGGAAAGATACGGTTTGGGTAAGCGTCCACCGTGAAAGTGGCCTGCTGCCCCTTTTTAACCTGTCCCACATCGGCCTCGTCCACGTCCACATG
>DRPV01000090.1 GCA_011330685.1 Desulfobacterales bacterium | reverse complement strand
TATATCGGCCTTTATTCCTGAATCCTATATGCCGGACACTAATCAGCGCTACATCGCCTACCGCAAAATAGCGGCGTTGAAATCAGCGGCCGAGGCCAGGGAATTAGAGGACGAGATGCTGGATCGTTACGGCAACCTGCCCTTAGAAACCAAAAATCTCTTAGAGACAGTGAGTTTAAAAGATGAGTTACGACGGCTGCGGATTACCAAACTCGAGCAGGGCCCGGCCTGTTTCGTCTTCTCCTTTGCCAATGATACGCCGGTTACCCCGCAGCATATCCTAATCTTCATAAAATTACAGCGGGGGAAAAGCCGTCTGACCCCTGATAACCGCCTGATTGTCGATACGGTAATCGCCTCCACGGAGCCGCTCTTTGAGCGTTTAAAAAAGATATTGCGCGCAATCTGGTAGCAGAGTAGTTTTGTAAATAACATTAAGGTCATGTCCAGGCCAACAGCCCTGGCAGATGACCTTCATGTAAACTGTTCAGCTGCCCTGTTAATCCTTACGCAAAAGGTAAAAATCCATGCGAATCAAGATATTATTAAGTGCCTTGTTCATTCTCCTCTTCACCACTATGGCCAACGCCGAGTTGGTTGATAAGATCGTCGCCATCGTCAATAACGACATAATCACCCTCTCCGACCTCAATAACGAGGGCAAAAGCTATTTCCAGGCCATTATCCACAAAGCCCCCACTGACCGCCTTAAGGCCGCACTTACCAAGGCAAAGAAGGAGGTTTTAAGCCACATGGTGGATCAGCTGCTCCTTGAGCAGGAGGCCGCCAAAATCGGCATTGAGGTCACCAAGGAGGATATAGACAACGCCATTACCGACATCCTGCGCAATAATCATATTACCATGCAGAAATTCCGGGCCGACCTGAAGGCCATGGGAACCACTGAGGCTCAGTATCGCAAGAAGATAAAGCAGCAAATCCTGCGCTCCCGCCTGGTAAGTTATGAGATCCGTTCCAAGATTGTTATTCCCGAGGCGCAAATAAAGGCCTATTACGAGAAAAATTACCAGAATAAGCCAAATAACAGCAAGGGTTACCATATCCTGCAAATCGGCATTACCTGGGGTGAAGGCTCACGGGTTAAGACTCAGGCGGAGGCCCTGGAAAAGGCTAAATACGTCAAGGCCAAACTTGAGGCCGGCGGTAATTTCAAGGAATTGGCCCGTTCCTTTTCCAATCTGCCCTCAGCCGCTGACGGCGGCGATATAGGCGTATTCAAAAAAAGTGACCTGGCACCCTATATGGAAAAGACCATCGTTAATATGCGGGTCGGCCAGATCAGTCAGATTATCGCCACTCCTTCCGGCTACCAGATATTCAAGCTCACCAATGCCCCAGGCCAGAAGCCCCAGACTCTAAGCGCGGTTCATGACGAGATAAAGAACATTCTTTATAAACAGGAGGAAGAGAAAGAATATCAGAAATGGCTCTCATCCCTGCGCCGTAAGGCCTTTATCAAATACAATCCGTAACCATTCAGCTGCACCCCATCTTCGTCCGTTTTGCCCTCCTCACGTACAGGGAGTACAGACTCGGAGGTCAAAACGAACGAACCTGGGGCACATCTGAACGGTTACAGCTCACAGTTTAGGGCAATTCGGTGCCTTAGCTGAATAGATACTACAATCCCTGAGTAACTATTCAGCTGCACCCCATCTTCGTCCGTTTCACCCCCTCACGTACAGGGTATACAAACTCGGCGGAGGTCAAAACAAACGAGGTAAGCGAAGACTCCGAGCTGGGGCACATCCGGAGTCTATGCTTACTTGAACGGTTACAGTTTACGAGTTGAGGGTAATTTAAGAAAAATCCAGGCCCGCCAGCCAGATTTAAAATATTCGTTGGCCACATAACCATGCGGAATCTAAAGACAATCAGGCTGGTGGTAATCAGGACGCAGGAACTAGGTGAATCAGATAAATTAATTACCGGCTATAGCAAGGAGAAAGGCAAGATCCAGCTGCTGGCCAAGGGTGCCCAACGAAGTCTTAAACGGTTTGTCAACAAACTGGAGCTCTTCTCCTACTTAACCATCCAATATAACGACAAATATCGCCTGCCCATTATTAACTGGGCGGAACTGCTTGATAGTTTTCTGCCCCTGCGCCAGTGCTACAACTCCTATACAACCGCTATCCTGATCTGTGAGCATTTCTACTATTGGACGGCTGCCGACGATGGCGATAAGGAATTATTCAACTGCCTGCTGTGGTTCCTGGGGGAATTGGCCCGCCAGCCCGCGCGGAACAGTCAAATCCTGGTTCTCTTCCTCAGCAAGTTCTATGACCGCTTAGGCTACCGGCCGGATTTAACGGCCTGCGCCGTCTGCGGCAAACTGGACAATACCGCCGCCCCCTTTGCCTTCCGAACGGCGCACGGTGCCATAATCTGTCGCCGCTGCTCTGTAGAAAGAGGGGCCATACCCCTTGCCCTGCCCACTATAAAACTACTAAGCCTGGCCTTTGAGCTGCCGGTTGGGAAATTATCCCGCCTTAAATTAAATAATCGGGCCTGCCGGGAAGCACTTAATCTCTTCCGCTGCTACGGCCGTTACCTTCTCGACCGGGACATGCAGGCCTGGCAGAGCACTTACCCTCATTTTAATAAATAATTTTTCTTGACAAGACGGCAATGTTTTTCTATTTTACAGCCTTTCCACTTGGTGCTGGGGAGTGGTCTAATGGCAAGACAGCAGACTCTGACTCTGCGTATTCGGGGTTCGAATCCCTGCTCCCCAGCCAGGTTTTCACCCTGCCGCTTATCCGTCCAGAGCATTACGGATCGTTTTAGTCAAAAGTTCCCGGCTTACCGGCTTCATCAAAAACCGTGCTATTCCCATCGCATGGGCCTTTTCTTCATTAATCAACTCGCTGAATCCCGTACAGAGTACCACCGGCATTGCCGGCTTAATCTTTAAAACCGCCACAGCCAGCTCAGCCCCTGTCATCCTCGGCATGGTCATATCCGTACAAAGAAGATCAAATTGCTCCGGGTTCTGGCGAAATAATTCAAAGGCCTGCAAACCGTCACGGCAGCCAACCACATCATAACCCATATTAGACAATATTTTTTTCTGGAGCTTTAAAACCCCCGGATTATCTTCCGCGAGGAGAATACGCTCGTGACCGGTAAGCTCAATCCTGGCAGCTGAATTCCCCGTTGACTCTTCATCATCAATTATGTATTCCTCCAACAATACTGGTAAATAGACAACAAAAGTTGTTCCCCTGCCCAGCGTACTTTCCACCTTTACGGCCCCATGACAACGGGTGACCACGCCATGCACCACAGCCAGCCCCAACCCTGTTCCTTCACCCTGAACCTTGGTGGTAAAATAGGGCTCAAATATCCGCTCACGTATATCACGCGGTATGCCGGGGCCGGTATCAGCCACCGTCAACCTGACAAAAAGGCCCTGCTCAAGGTGAAATTTACGCGCCAGCTCATACTCCACCCCCTCCACCGTATCAAGGGAAACCATTAAGGTGCCGCCGCCGTCACGCATCACATGATACCCGTTGGTACAGAGATTAATTACGACCTGATAAATCTGAGTCGAATCGGCCAGCACCGGCGGACATGACGCATCAATATTCTGTTTTATTTCAACAGTTGAGGGAATGGTTGAACGAAGAAATTTCAAGGCCTCCTTGCAGACAAACTGAATCCGCAGGGGTTGAAGCTGCTGCTCGTGTTGACGGCTGAAGGTTAAGATCTGCCGCACCAGCTCACGAGCCCGGTTACTGGCCGCCATAACCTCCTGCAGATAGGATTCCAGCTCACCGCCGGAATTTTTTTCATCAATAGCAAGAGAGGTAAACCCCAGAATGGCGGTTAATATATTATTAAAATCATGGGCTATACCACCGGCCAGAGTGCCGATAGCCTCCATCTTCTGGGCCTGACGCAACTGTTCTTCGAGGTATTTTTTCTCCTTCTTCGCCTCACCAACTCTGGTTATATCATTAAAAACCAGGATAGAGACATCCTCCAGAACAGTGCCATATATCTTGACGATACGGTGGCTGCCGTCCAAACAGGTTAAGTGATACTCGGCTTCCTTGATCTCACGGTTACCGGCTCGGGCCTCGTCAATAAGACTTTGCCAGCGGCCGATGGACTGCCGCCTGTAATCCGCGTCCGGGCAGACTCGAAGCCAGAATTTATCCAGATTGGGAATGTTCTGCCGCCGGTAACCGAAGGTGGAGACAATCTTCTGATTAATAAAATCAATTGCGCCATCATGATTAATCATGGCCATGGGCACTGGCGCGTATTCCAACAGACGGCGGAAGCGCCCCTCACTCTCCAGCAATTTAGCACCCATCTCCTCCTGGCGGCTTAACAGTTTCACCATCTTACTGCCACCCAGCAAAAGAGCGACAATTCCCACCAGCCAGATAAGGAGATGAAAGGCAATAAAGGGCCTGTATTGCCAGGCCTGGATGGCATAGAACTCCTTTAAAGGCACAGAAATACTGATTCCGCCCCTGGTGTCGCCAAGTTTATAGCCCTGAGCGGCGTGGCATTTCAAGCAGCCTTGCTTAACCTTTAGGACATGCATATAGCGCAGAAACGAACTGCCACGCCGCTGAACCACTGAAAAAACCTCGGCCTTACCGCCCCTGGCAAATTGTTTCAGAGCCCGGCGCTCCCAGGGATCAGGGGCATTCTCTGGCCGCAGAGGCCGCAAACTGGTAATATGGCTCTGAAACCCATATTGGCCATATTGCGCCTTGGCCATATCATAGACCTCTCTACTCATAGAAGCGGGATTAATCAGGGTAAGACGGCGGCCGGAGGAGGTGACAACATCCCGTTCCGGGATATTAGAAAGATACGGATTCGGCGGCATATGTTTACTAACCGGGGCATAAACACCACCATGGCCGGCGACCCAGCGCCGGTACAGAACATCCTTCTGGAAGGCGTGAACCGCGGCCGCTTTGGCCATGGAGAGTACCTCTTTCCTGGCCTGCTTAAAATTCCAAAATATCGAGGAGGCAATAAGAGCCGTCCAGATAATGGCCAGGGCGATTAAATATCGCCTGAGATATTGATGTGGTTGAAAATTTTTCGCCATAGAATCAGATCAATGCAAGGTTCATGCCCAGCCTCCCAGGCACAACGAAATATAATAGCCGCGGCAGAGCCAAGCGCCTTGGCGGGTGGAAATATTTTATCGACCAACGGATTCAGGATGATAAACGTGAAAACAGCGGAACCAAAGAATGTCCCTCTTTATATAATCCGCAATGAGGGAGCAAATGTCAAGGCGAACAACTCATCTGTAC